>NZ_ADFP01000079.1 GCF_000177335.1 Pyramidobacter piscolens W5455 | reverse complement strand
CCGCCCGGTCCGTGTCCGAAGGGCGGCGGCCCGCCGTGGAACCCCGGTCCCGGGCGCGCGCAGGCCGCGGTGGCCAGCGTCAGAGCGGCCAGTGCCGAGAACGCCAGAATTGCGTATTTCCTGTCGGTAAGTTTCACGTGAATACCTCCTTACAAAGGATTTCGCTCCGCGGAGCGTGTATGGGAAAGCGGCACGCTCGCGATCGCGCCGCGGATCTTCGCGCTTCATTCGTATTTCAGCGCGTCGATGGGATTGAGCAGCGAGGCTTTGGCCGCTGGGTAATAGCCGAAGCCGATGCCGACCGCTGCGGAAAACACGAAGGCCAGCGCGATGGAGCTGAGCGTGAATACCGGCGGCGCCTGCGTGACCGAAGCCAGCGCGTAGCCCGCGCCGATGCCCAGACAGATGCCGAGGATGCCGCCGATCACCGACAGCGTCACCGATTCGATCAAAAACTGCAGGCGGATGTTGACGCTCTTGGCGCCTACGGCCATGCGGATGCCGATCTCGCGCGTGCGCTCGGTGACCGAGACGAGCATGATGTTCATGATGCCGATGCCGCCGACGACGAGCGAGATGACGGCGATGGAGGCCAGCAGCATGGAGGTGACGCTGGTGGTCTTGCGCCGCGCCTCGAGCATCTGCGAAAGGCTGCGCACCGCGAAGTCGTCGGTCTCGCCGCCGCGGATCTTGTGGCGCTCGCGCAGCAGCATTGTGATCTCGCTGGTGATGTACGAAAGCGATTCCATCGACACGCCTTTGACCTGAATGGTGCCGACGCGGCCGGGCGTGTTGTCCCATTTGACGAGTCGGCTCTGCGCCGTCTTCAGCGGCACGAGGACCATGTCGTCCTGGTCCATGAAGCCGCCGGTGGATTGTCCTTTCGTGGCGAACACACCGACGATGGTAAACGGCACTTTGGCAATGCGGATCGACTTGCCGAGCGGATCTTCATGAGCGAAGAGCTTCTGCGCCACGGTGTCGCCGATCACGGCCACCTTGTTGCCCATGCGCTGATCCGACTCGCTGAGGTTGCGTCCTTTGGCGATCGCATAGCCGTTTACGTCGGCATACGACGGCGTGCTGCCGTAGACCGACGTGGACCAGTTCGTGTTGCCGTAGATGACCTGCACGCTGGTGTTCACGGTAGGCGCCACGGCTTCGACGCCGGAAACGTTGGCGGCGATCGCTTCGGCGTCGCTCTCCGTCAGATATTTCGCCGTGTCGCCGGTGGATTGGGCGTTGCGCTCGCGCATGACGGTGACGGAGTTGGTGCCGAACGAGGCGATTTCCTCGTCGATCACCTTGTTGGCCCCCGCCCCCACGGCGAACGCCGCGATCACGGCGCCGACGCCGATGATGATGCCCAGCGTGGTCAGGAACGAACGGGTCTTATTGCGCCGCAGGGCGCGCAGCGCGGTGCGGAAAATCTCCACGAATGAAATCATGAACGTTCACTCCTTTTAAGTGCGCCGATGTTCGTTGGGGCGGTCTTCGAGGATCACGCCGTCGCGGAACAGCAGTTCGCGCCCGGCGAAGGCCGCCACGTCGGGTTCGTGGGTAACGAGGATGATCGTGATGCCTTCCTCGCGGTTGAGCTGCTGGAACAGGCGCATGATCTCGTCGCTGGTCTTTGAATCGAGGTTGCCCGTGGGCTCGTCGGCCATCAGGATCGGCGCGTGATTGACGATGCCGCGGGCAATGGCGACGCGCTGCTGCTGACCGCCGGAAAGCTGGCTCGGCTCGTGGTAAAGGCGCTCGCCCAGTCCCATGCGCACCAGGGCTTCCTTGGCGCGCTCGCGGCGCTCCTTGGCATGGACGCCGGCGTAGAGCATCGGCAGCTCGACGTTTTCGACGGCGCTGGTGCGCTGCAGCAGGTTGAAGCCCTGGAACACGAAACCGATGGTGCTGTTGCGGATCGCCGCGAGCTCGTCGCGGTTCAGTTCCGAGACGTCGCGGCCGTCGAGGAAATATTGGCCGGACGTGGGCTTGTCGAGACAGCCGAGGATGTTCATGGTCGTCGACTTGCCCGATCCCGACGGCCCCATCATGGCCACGAACTCCCCCTTTTCCACGACGAGGTCGATGCCGTGAAGGATTTCCACCTGCTCGCCGCCGAGGCGGAAGCTTTTTTTGACGTTTCTCAGCTCGACGAGCGACATTTTATTTCGTCTTCTTTTCCGATTGCAGGTTAAAGCCGACCAGCACCCTCGCGCCTTCTTCGAGGCCGGAGAGGATCTCGGTGCGGTCGCCGTCGCTGATGCCCTTCTCCACTTCGACCTTGGCGGGCTTTTTGTCGATCAGCACGTACACGCCGGGCGTCTCCACCGCGGCCACGCTTCCGCGGCGCGAGGGCGGCCCCATGGTCACCGCGGTGTTGGCGACGGGGCGGAAGCGCAGCGCCGCGTTGGGCACGAGCAGAACGTCCTTCTTCTCCGTGACGACCAGCGAGACGTTGGCGGTCATGCCGGGCATCAGCTTTTCTTCGTCGTTGGCGACCTTGACGATCACCGTGTAGCTGACGACGTTGTCGCTGGTGCTGGGCGAGATGCGGACCTGCGTGACCTTGCCGGAGAACGTCGTGTCGGCGTAGGCGTCGACGGTGAATTCGGCGTCCTGTCCCACCTTGACGCTGCCGATATCGGCTTCGTCGACGTTGACCTCGACCTGCATCTGCTTGAGGTCGCGGGCGATCTCGGCGATGCTAGGCGTCTGATAGCTGGCGGCCACGGTCTGGCCCTTTTCCACGTTCTTGGCCACGACGACGCCGTCGACGGGCGAATAGATTTTCGTGTAGCCGAGGCTGATCTCGGCCTTGCGCAGCGTGGCCTCGTACTGGGCCACTTTGGCCTGTGCGGCCATCACGTCGGCGTTGGCGGTCGACTGCGCGGCCACGTCGGCGTCGAGCTCGCTGCGGGCGATCAGGTCCTTTTTGATCAGCTCGCGGGTACGCTTCAGGTCGCGGTTGGCTTTGAGCAGCGAGGCCTGCGCCTTGGCCAGGTCCGCCTTGGCGGAGAGGACGTTGGCCTTGGCCATGTCGACTTCGGCCTGCTGAGTGCGATTGTCCATCACGGCGATGAGCTGTCCCTGCGAAACCTTGTCGTTGTAGTCTACGTAGATGTCGTTGATGGTGCCGCTGATCTGCGTGCCCACGTCGACGGTCTCTTCGGCGCTCAGAGTGCCGGTGGCCTGGATGACGCTGCGCAGCGAACCGCGGGCGGCGACGGCCGTGCGGTAGCTCACGTCGGCGCTGTCGGCGCGCCGCTCGCTGTACCAGTAAACGCCGCCGCAGCTGAGCGCGACGACGGCAAAAAGCGTAACGATCCTTTTCAGTTTCATGATCCGGAAACCTCCCCCATGGCTTTTTCGAGGCTGAGCCGCGCCTCTTTGTGATCGTAAAGACTCGTGATCAGCGTCGTCTGCGATTGGGCGTAGGCGTCGACGGCGTCGGAAATTTCCAGGCTGTCGCCCACGCCGGCCCGGTAGCGGCCCAGCGCCAAGTCGAGATTTTCGCGGGCCTGCCGTTCCGCGGCGCGGGCGGCGGTGATGGAAGCGGCGCTTTCCTGAAGGCTCTGCCAGGCCTGGCGCACGTCGAGCACAACGTCCTGAGCCAGTTTGTCGCGGTTGGCCTGCGCCACTTTCAGGTCGGCTTTGGCGCCGGCCACGCGCGCTTTCGTCTCGCCGCCGTCGCCGATCGGAATCGACAGGCTGAGCTTGGCGCTCCACTGGTCGTCGTCGTAAAAACCCGAGCCGCCGAAGCTGTAGCCGGCGCTGGCCGTCAGATCGGGGGCGTTCGTCAGTTTCGCCGACGTCACGTCGGTCTTCGCCTTGTCCACCAGCAGGTCCTGAGCCGTCAGGTCGGCGCGGTTCGCCGCCGCGCGCTTCAGCGCGTCGCTGAGAGCGATGTCCCATTGTTCGTAATCCAATTCGTCCGCGACGCCGTCGATCTCCAGTTCCGGCGTTCCCATCGCCGAGGCGAGCTGGGCCTTGTACTGCTCCGCCGCGGACTCGGCCTTGATCAGCGAGAGCCGGGCGTTGGCCAGGTCGGTCTCCGCCTTGGTGACTTCGATTTTGGCCTTGGTGCCGGCCGAATAGTAGGATTTGGCCCAATCGAGGCGTTGCTGGTAATTTTTCACCTGTTCGTTTTGCACTGCCGTGTCGCGCACGGCCTTGTTCAGGCTGTAATAGGCGTCGCGCACGTCGGCGATCACGCTCTCGCGGGTGCGCTGCAGCGTTTCCTGCGCGGCTTTTTCGTTGAGCTTGGCGCTTTTCACGGAAGCGTTCGTCTTGCCCCAGTCGTACACCGTCTGCGAGAGCGAGACGCCGGTGTTCCAGTCGCCGTCGCTGCCGCCGCTGTTCGCGCCTTTGGTGGCGCCGCTGCGCGCGTAGGATCCCGTCGCATTGGCTTTCAGCCGGGCGCCGGCGGCGGAGAGCGAGGCGGCGGCGCGGCGCGATTCGACCGTTCCCGCGGCGGCCGTCAGGTTGGGATGGGAAGCCAGCGCCTTTTCGACGCACTGCGCCAGCGTCAGCTTTTCGCCGGCCATGGCGGGGATGCCGAGCAGAAGCAGGCAGCCGCCCAAAGCCAGGGCGTCGATTTTTTTCCTCATGTGAGTCACCTCGTCGAATGATCTGGTCCGTTCTGGTTTCGTTGGCTTCAGTCTAGCGCCGCCCATTCCGTTTGGCATTGTTGAAAATACCAGTTCGCGCCCCGGTGAATTCCCTACTTCGCGCGGAACGGCTATAATAAACAAATAAAGGAAAAGGCAGGTGACGCGCAGTGCAGATCGATTTCGAACGGAAAAATTTGCTTTCTCTCTACCGCAAGACGGACGGCGACGAGAAACACGCCTTGCGGATCCTGGCGGCGGCGGTCGGCCCCGTCGCGGCGGGCGCGTACGAGACGATGCTCCATTCCCGAAAAGCGGCCCGCATCTCGCCGACTCTTCCCGGTTTCGACGCGGCGGCGGCGCTGCAGCGCTGGAAACGGCTCGGGCTGGCGGGGCGCGAGCGGGGAGACGAGAGCGAAGGCTGGTCCGTCGTTCTGCCCATCCGCGAGCTGGTCGCCCGCGAAACGGTGCGCGAGAACTCCTTCGCGCTGTATTGCGAAGCCGTGGAGAGCAAACTGCATCTGCCTTCGCTGCGCGCCGAATTCGGCGGCGGCTGTCGGGTGTTCAGAGAGCTCTGGCGCGCCGTGTACTTTCTGCGCAAATATTTTTATCTGGGCGACTCCGAAAGTTTCATCCAGCTGGGGGCGCTCGACTTCGCCGGCGGGGAAGCCACCGAAGAGCAATGCCTGAGCGTTTTTGCCGCCACGGTGCTGAACAATCCCTTCGACCGCGAGATGTTTCGCGCCCTGCCGAAAGTCATGCGCCCCTTTTTCCTCGAAACGCTGCATCTGACGAGAATGAGCCCGGAACTGCGCGCCTTTGCGACCGACGCCGAGGAAGAACTCTGCCGGTCCGGCGACTTTCCGGAGCTGGCGGCCCTGCTGGCCGACCAGTACTGCCATGCCGGACTCTTCGCGAAGGCGATGGAGCTGCTGCCCAAGCTCGACGACGCCGGCCGCGACCGCCTGCAGGCGGTCGACGCACTGGTGCGCGGCGACCTCGAAACGGCGCGCAAAAACTACGCGCGCCTGGCGCGACGTCCCAAACGCCGCGCCGGCAAGGCTCCGCCGCCCGTCAACCTTTGGGATCCGTTTTACATCCCGTTGCTGGCGGCGCTGCGCGAAGCGCCCGACAAGATCGCCGCCGCCGCGCACAAGGAAAGCAACCGCGCCGAATGGGCGCGCGGCGGACGCCTTTACGACGCGCTCGGCGTCCTCGCCAAAGGAAGTTCCGCCAATCAGGCGGCGCTGTTCGCCGAAGACGATTTGGTCAAGACGCTCGACAAGGCCGTTCGCTCCATGCTGTGTGCCCCGCCCCGCCAGGACGAAAAAGCGCTCGACGAGCGGCTCGCGAAGCTGATGGACGCCCTCGGCCTCGGCGCGGCCGACCTGTGCCATCTGCTGCTGGCGGCGCGCTGGATCGCGCCCCGGCTGGCCAGAACGTGGCGGCCGTTCTACCGCATCGCGGCGTTCCACCTGAGCAGCCTCGGCATGTCGTTTGTCGCCAGCGAGCTGGAATCCGCCGGCGAAGCGCTGGCAAGCCGACAGGACAACGGCTGGCACCCGCTTCGCGACCTGTTCAGCCCGCGTCCGCCGTGGGAGTGCGCCCTCGACGCTCTGGAATCGCTCGCCGGCGACGCCGGCGGAGTCAGGAAGAAAGGCGAACGCCGCCTCCTCTGGCTCGTCGAGCTCGCCAGACCGGCGTGGCTGGAGGAGGACGAACCGATCGTCGCCGTGCGCCCGCTCGAACAGACGCTGCAGGGCTCGGGAAAATGGAGCAAGGGGCGCGAGATCGCCCTCAGCTCCATCGCCAACGGGCTGGAACGCATTCCCGGCCTGAGCGAGCAGGAACGCCGCGTCGCCGACGCCGTGTACGATCGCGGCTCTTACGGCAAGTCGGAGCTGTGGCTGGACGGAATGCAGGCGCTGCACATCCTCGCCGGGCTGCCCAACCTCGTCCGCGCCGACGACTTTTCGCCGCTCGAAGTCGTCGTCGGCGAACCGCAGCTGGAAGTGACCCGCGTCCCGTCCGGCTGCCGCGTCCTCATGACGCCCGCCAACCCGCGGGGACGCGAATACGCGCTCAGCGAAGAGTCGCCGTCGCGGCTGCGCGTCACCCATTTCACCCAGACGCACCGCAACATCTCCGCCATTCTCGGCGGCGAGGGCGCGGTCGTTCCCGAGGAAGCGCGCGCCCGCACGCTGAAGATCCTTTCCCGGCTGGCCGCGAACGTGACCGTGCAGTCCGAACTGGACGGCGCGCCGCAGAGCGTTCCCGTCGAAGAAGCCGACGCGCGCCTGCACGTGCAGCTCTCGCCCTGCGGCGACGGTCTGAACGTGGAGGTCGTCGTGCGCCCGTTCGGCGGCGAGGGGCTGTCTTGCCGTCCCGGCGGCGGCGCGCCGACGCTGTTCGGCCTGAAGAGGGACGGCGCGGAAGGCGAACGGCGCGTGCAGGTCAAACGCGACCTCGCCGCCGAAGCGCGGAAGACGAAGGAATTTTTCGCCGCCTGCCCGGCGCTGGCCGAAAACGGCGATCCCGACGACGGCCGCGCGCAGCTCGCCGCTCCCGACGCGTGCCTCGAACTGCTTTTGCAGCTGCAAAAAATCCCCGACGTGACCGTCGAATGGCCGCGCGGCGGCGTCATGACCGTGCGCCGCGAGCTGGACGGAAGCGCCATGCTCGGCGCGATCCAAAGCGGCGGCACCGACTGGTTTGCGCTCTCCGGCACCGTCGCCGTCGACGGCGAACTGACGCTGTCGCTGCGCCAGCTCATGGATCTGCTGCGGCAGCGCAAAGGCCGCTTCGTCCCCGTCGGCGCGGGGCAGTTCGTGGCGCTGACGCGGGAATTCCAGCGCCGCCTGGAAACGCTCGACGCCATGACCGACGCCAAGGGGCAGGAACTGCGCGTGCCGGCGCCGGCCGCGGCGGCCGTGGCGGAGCTGTTCGACGAAGGCGCTCTGGCCGCCGACAAAAAATGGCAGCAGCTGTGCGAGCGCTTTGACGAAGCGCAGGCTCTCGCGCCTGAAGCACCGCGCACGCTGCGCGCGCAGCTGCGCCCCTATCAGCTGGAAGGCTTCCGCTGGCTGGCGCGCCTCGCCCACTGGGGCGCGGGCGCCTGTCTGGCCGACGACATGGGGCTGGGCAAAACCGTGCAGACGCTGGCGCTGCTGCTGCACCGCGCCGAGGGCGGCCCGGCGCTCGTGGCCGCGCCCACGTCGGTCTGCGGCAACTGGATCGAGGAGGCGGCGCGTTTCGCGCCGACGCTGAACGTCATCGACTACCGCAGCGCCGGCCGCGAAAAGGTTCTCGCCGCGCTCAAACCGTTCGACGTCGTGCTGGCGTCCTACGGCCTGCTGCAGAGCGACGCGGAGTCGTTCGCGCAGAAACGGTGGCACACCGTCGTGCTCGACGAGGCGCAGGCGGTCAAGAACATGTCCACCAAACGTTCCGCCGCCGTCATGGGCCTGCACGGCGACTTCCGCATGATCATGACCGGCACGCCGATCGAAAACCGCCTCAGCGAGCTGTGGAACCTGTTCCGCTTCCTCAACCCCGGCCTGCTCGGCTCGCTGGAACGCTTCAACCGGCGCTTCGCTTCCCCCGTCGCCGCGGGCGACGACGGCGCGCGGAGCCGCCTGCGCCGCGCAATCGCGCCGTTTCTGCTGCGCCGCGTCAAGGAGCAGGTACTCGACGATCTGCCCGAACGCACCGAAGTGACGCGCCGCGTCGAACTGAGCCCGCAGGAGCGCGCGTTCTACGAAGCGCTGCGCCAGTCCGCCGTCGAGGCCATCGACGCCGCCGGGAACTCTCCGGAAGAAGACAAGCGCTTCGCCGTCTTCGCCCAGCTGATGAAACTCCGCCGCTGCTGCTGCGCCGTCAGCCTCGTCTCGGACGGCGTCGGCGCGGCGATTCCCTCGTCCAAACTGGAAGCGCTGCTCGAACTCGTGGACGAGCTGCGCGAAAGCGGGCACCGCGCCCTTGTTTTCAGCCAGTTCACCGATCACCTGCGCCTGATCGAACGGGCGCTCGCGGAGCGGGGCGTGCCCTGCCTCTATCTGGACGGTTCCACGCCGCCGGGCAAACGCGCCGAATTGGTCAGCTCGTTCCAGTCGGGGCGCGGCGACTGCTTTTTGATCAGCCTGCGCGCCGGCGGCACGGGGCTGAATCTGACCGGCGCCGATTTCGTCGTCCACATGGATCCGTGGTGGAACCCCGCCGTCGAGGACCAGGCCTCGGACCGCGCCTACCGCATCGGCCAGACGCGCCCGGTCACCGTCTACCGCTTCGTGGCCGCCCACACCGTGGAGGAGAAGATCGTCGAGCTGCACCGCCGCAAGCGCGGCCTCGCCGAGAGCCTGCTTGCCGGCGCGGGGACGCCGCGTTCGCTCGACCTCGAGGCGCTGGCGGCGCTGATCCGCGAGGAAGCGTAAGAAGCGGCGCGTCCGCCGCGCCGAAAAAAATTTTCGATTGAAGGAGGCGTTGCTCATGGGCAGCGAATAGAAGTCGCCTGCGGGCGTCCAGGTCCGCATGGTCATCGGAGGCTGGCGCAGCGGCGCCAGCGCTTTCGCGCTGAAACTGGCGCAGGACTGGGAGCGGAAAACGATCGTTTCCACACAGACCTCCACCGAAGCGGACGTGCTGGAACACATCGCGCTCTATCAAAAAGGGCTCGACGACGGCTGCGAAACCATCGTCGAAGGCTTCGATCTCGCCCGCGCGCTCGATAAAGTCAGAGGCGGCGTGTGCATCGTCGACGACCTCGGCGCCTGGGTGAGCAACCTGACGAACGGCAGTTCCCGCTTCGCCGGCGAGACCTGCCCCGAAATCGAAGCGTTCGTCGGAAAACTGCGCCTGCCGCCCTGCGAAGTGATCGTCGTCACCCGCGAGCTGGGCATGGGCCTTTCTTCCGAGCGGATCGCCGAGCGCCGTTACCGCGACGTCGTCGGCCGCCTCAACCAGCGCGTCGCCGCGCTGGCCGCTTCGGTCTACCTGTGCGTCAGCGGGCTGCCGCTCAAACTCAAATAATTCGTGTATAATACCCTCGAGAACTTTTCCGGGGAGGAATCCGCATGTCCGCACTGAGCGCGCTCCATCGGCGCGTCTGCCAATGTCGCAACTGTCCGCTGGGACAGGCCGACGGCGTCCGCGAGGACGGCTCCGCCTTTTATCACGTGCCCGGCGAAGGCCCCGAAAACGCCTCTCTCATGATCGTCGGCGAGGCGCCCGGCGCCGAAGAGGAGCGCACCGGCCGCCCCTTCGTCGGCCGCTCCGGCCGTCTGCTCACCGAGATCCTCGCCGCGGCGGAATTGAAGCGTGAGGAGATCTTCATCACCAGCATATGCAAATGCCGGCCGCCGAAAAACCGCAATCCGCTCAAAACCGAGATCGCCGCCTGCCTGCCGTGGCTGACGGATCAGTTCGAGGCGATCCGTCCGCGCCTGGTGCTTGCCGTCGGCAACGTGCCCTCGCAGACGCTGCTCGGCGTCAAGACCGGCATCAACGGTCTGCGCGGCCGCTTTCATCAATTCACGTGGAACGGCCGGCGCATGACGCTGCGCCCGTTGTTCCACCCCGCCTACCTGCTGCGCAACCCGCGCCGCGTCGAGGGCTCGCCGTGGGACAAAATGCTCCGCGACCTCGTCGAAGCGCGCCGGTTCCTCGCCGGGCAAGAGTGAGCGCGCCGCCCAACGGAAGCCGCCGCAAAAACGCGAAAGAAAACGAAAAAGGTCTCGTCTGGAATGCGCATTCCAGACGAGACTTTTTTATCCTTGAGGTTTCGCCGCAAGCGGCGTCCTTCTTGCTTTTCTTCGCATCGCGCTGCGGCGCTTTTCCGCATCCTTCCGCGCCATTGCCGTTTGACGGGCTTTCGTGTAGAATCATATTATAGATTCCAGTTATAAAGGAGTGTTTTATATGGAACTCTTTCATTTACGATACTTTATGACTGTCGCTAAATACGAAAATTTCTCGAAGGCCGCCGAGGAACTGTACATCTCCCAGCCGTCCATCAGCAAAGCCGTGCTCTCGCTGGAGAAGGAGCTCGGCGTGTCGCTGTTTCTGCGCAAAGGCAAGCGCGTGCAGCTCAACGACACGGGGCTGGCGTTGAAGCGCAAGCTCGAGCCCGTGATGAGCATCCTCGACAATCTCTCCAAAGAGCTCAGGGTCGTGGCGGGACATTCGCGCTCGACCATCGTCTTCAACGTGCTGGCCGGATCGCCGCTGCTGCCCGACATCCTCCTCAAGTTCAAGGCCATGCATCCCTTCATCGACTTCCAGATCATCCAGAACGCCCGCACCACCAAGTGCGACCTCTGCATGCGCACGGCTCTGCCCGACGCGGCGCCGGGAAACGGCCGCGTGGTCATGAACGAGGAGATCCTGCTGGCCGTCCCCATGCAGTCCCATCTGGCGCTGAAAGAGTCGGTGCGGCTCAAGGACCTGCGCAACGAGAACTTCATCATGCTCGGCAAGCGCAGTCCGATGCGCGAGATCGCCGACCACTTTTTCGCGCTGTGCGGCTTCGTCCCGCACGTGGGATTCGAAAGCGACAATCCCGGCACGATCCGCGGCCTCGTCAGCGCCGGCCTGGGCATTTCGTTCTGGCCGGAAGCCACGTGGGGTCATCTGGCCACCGACAAGGCGCGGCTGGTGCATATCTCCGACCCGCTGTGCAGCCGCAACATCTACATCACCTGCGACGAACGCGGCAAACTCAACGACCAGACGCGAATGTTCCTCGACTTCGTCGTCGACTACTTCCACGGCCTGCTGAAAAAACCTCGTTAAAAAAAGCCGCGCCTCCGCCGGGCAATGTTCCACGTGGAACAACGAAAGCGGGCGGAAGCCGATGAGTCAGATTTCATCGGCTTCCGCCCGCTTTTTGCCTGTTACGCTTCCGTAACATTTTCGCTTAACCAGCGGTATACGGCTCTTTAAGATTCAGTTCTTTGATCACAGCCTGCTGAAGCAGCCCCGAAACGTTCAAGGTCGGAACTTTTTTCAACTCTTCCTCCATCCAGTAGGGAATGCTCAGCGTCTTTTTCACGGCGCGCTGCGACATTTCGCGTCTCGCCTGCGCCATGTCGGCGACGACAAGCTGAACGAGCGCATCTCCTGCGGAGCGTCTGATCTCGTCCAACGGAGTAGGCTGCGGAATTTCGTCGCGGCTTTCCTCGCGAAAATAGAGACATTCTTCAAGCACGGTCTTGGCTTCCAAGATCGCCTGATCCAGGGTATCAGCGGTCGTAAACGCGTTCTCCAGATCGGGAAAGCGAACGCTCCAAAAACCTTCGCCGTCGTTGAATACAGCAGGGTAACAATACACCGGCGGCTTTTTCTCCATTGAAATTCATCTCCTTCGTGTTTTCGGCATAAAACGGAAACGAAAGACGTGCACGTCTCTCGTCTTTGATCCCCAGCCTTTTCTCGATGTCCGCGTTCATTCCCGTTTTGATCTTCTGCGGTATGGGGAACGGCCTTTCTCCTTCCTTGCAGCACCAGACGTGGCTTCCCTTGCCGCGCCCGTAACTGATCGTCCAGCCTCTGGAGACCGCCTCCCTGATGAATTCTTTTTGGCCGTAAACTTTGCCCACCGCGCGGACTCCCTTCTTTTGTGCCGAATCTATCATACAACCGATTGATTACGTGTCAATACGTATCGCCTCATGTCCAAAAGACAAAACGAAATAATTCCGCCCGCTTTGCGTCGTTCAGGGGCAAAATGCCCGCGTTACAGCGTCAGGCAGACGGGGCGGGCGGCTTGGGGCAGCACGTCCCAGATCACTTCGCAGCGGTCGGGGACGGCTCTCAGATCTTCGAGCGCGAGCGTCCAGATCTCCATCGGGTTGACGGGGCGGATCAGCTCGTCGCCCAGCGTTTTCAGCCGCGCCAGAGAGGCTTCGGCCTCGGCGCGGGTGCGGCTGACGAAGATCAGCCAGTTGACGCTGTCCTGTTCGTGAACGTCGCAGTCGAGATAGCCGGGGATCGCCAGCCGCCGCAGTTCCCAGAGCAGCCGGTGGAAGCGGCCGAGCGCGTCGAGCTGTTCTTCCGCCGTCGCCGCGGCCGAGAAGTAAAAGCGGTCGGTGTTGATGAGCCGGTGCTCGTCGCCCGCATGTCCTTTAAAGTCAAGATAGTTCTCGAAATCGTAGTTGACGATCAGCGCCAGATCGAGCCCAAGCCTCTCGCCGGGCAGCGCGCGCCACGCCGTCCAAGCGGCGGGGTCGGGGATTTCCGGCCGGCGGCGGTGATGCGGCACGGCAGGACGGGCTGCGAGCATGGCCTTGAAGCGCGGTTCGTCGGGATAAAGCCAGCGCAATTTTCCGTCCTCGAGACGCCACACTTCTTCGCGCCGCAGCGCCGGATGCACGGGCCAATCGAGGCGGACGACGTAGCGCTTCAGCCCCCAGCGCTGCACGTTCGTGCGCTCCAGTTCCAGCCACAGCGCCGTGGTCAGCAGGCAGCGTTCCGCGTCTTCCGGCTCGCCGCCGGGGCACTCGTCGAGAAACATCTCCGCCGCGGCCCGGCGGAACGATTCCGCTCCCGCCGCCGTCAGCGTGCAGACTCCGCCGCGCTCCTTCAGCAGCCCCCGCGCGGCAAGTTCGTCCAGTCCGGCCGCGTCCTCTCCGGCGCGTTCCAACAGATCGCGGTTCCAGCAGGGATGGTCCCGGCTGAAACGAGTCAGCAGCGATTCGTACATTTCATCCTCTCCCCTTCGTCAGCTTTTACCTTTTATGAAGAGCGTCCCAACCAGTCAGCGCCATACAGGCGAATTCCAGCGCCATGCCGGCCGCCTGCACGGCCGTTACCGTCTCGCCGAGGAAGAACAGCCCCAGCAGCCCCGCCGTAAGCGGCTCCAGCAGTCCGATCGTGTAGGACTGTCCCACGGTGATACGCGCGAGCGCCAGCGCGAAGAAGAAATAAGGCACCGCCGTGGGGAAAAAACCCAGCGCCAGCGCGCTCGCCATGCCGCGCGCCGTCGCCAGCCAGCTCATGTCGCTTTTCCACAGCAGCGGCAGCATCAGCGCCGCGCCCCACAACAGCGCCGCGCCGTTGCTCTCCAACGGGCCGAGCCCGCGCCGGCCCAAAAGTTTCAAGTTCAGCCCCAGCAGCGCGTAGCCGAGCCCGCCAAGAAATCCCCACAGCAACCCCTTCAGCTGAAAAGGAGCTCCCGCCGAGCCGGGCGCGGCCGCCAGACAGCTGCCGGCAATGCCCAGCAGCGCCGCGAACCACCAGAGCCGCGACGGCGCCTCGCCGAGGAAACAGCCGAGAACGCCCGCCATCACCAGCGACGATCCGATCACCAGCATCGTGCTCAGCGCCACGCCGAGCACATCCATGGACATGAAAAACCCCGTTTGGTTCATCGCCGTGCAGATCCCGGCCAGAAACGCCGCGCGCGCCGCCAAAAAAACGCCGCGCCGGCGAACGGCCAACGCCGCCGCGCCGAGCATGACGCCGCCGAAAAACAGCCGCGTCCACGCCAGCGCCAGCGGTTGATCGAGAGCCGCCGCCGGCGCGAAGCGCGAAATCGTGCCGCTGCCGCCCCAGAACAGTCCCGCGGCCAGCATCGCCCCAATTCCCAAGACGCTTGAAGAAGATTTCATCCCTGCACTCCCTTTGTCGGTCGTTCAGCTGTTCTGCAGGCTCTGCCGATCATTCTTCCGCCGTGATAAAACACGCGCCGCCGTTCGTTCTTTTAATTTATACCATACTGTAACGCTCCGCGTCCATTCCGCTTTATCGGCTTCAGAACGTCGCCGCCTTCCGGAGACTTCATTCAGGGGCAACGCCCTTGCCGCGTCACTCCCCGCCGTCAATTATTTAGGAAATTTTACTGACCATGCCATGCTTGAAGCGCAGCGAGTCCTTTCGGGACCGGCGGCACATCGCATCCTGGCCGGTCAAAGCTATGCGGAGGAACTGTCAGGGCACGCCGTCGCCTGCGTTCCGGCAACGCACTCGCCCAGCAGCGCGATCCCCAGCACCCCAGCCACGAGCGCTTCGATCAAACCGATGGTATAAACCTGACCGACACCTATGCGCGACAGCGCCGCAGAAAAAGGCAACAGGGAACAGCATAAGACCAATACGAGCAGCGGCGCGGCGCTGTTACACGGCGCCGCGCCGCTGCTCTCGAATGTATCCAGACATGACCGGTCATACTGTTCTATTGTTCAGTGATAGCCCAAAGAGGCTGATATGCTGCCGGCTGCTGCGGTAAGCTTCTTCAGCACATCCTGGGATTTGCTCTGGATATCCGTGCCAATTATCTTGAGCAGGACAGCACTCATGGCGGCCACAGTACGTCCTTGATAATCGCGGATCGGCACTGCGATGCAGTAGAGTCCGCTGATGTACTCTTCGTCGTCGAGACTGTATCCCCGTTTGCGGATATTCGCCAGCTCTTCACAGAGCAAATCAAGATTGGTAATTGTATTCGCCGTATAGCGGCGAAGTTTGATATTGTCATGAGGAGTACTGCGTGACGCTGCCTCGTCGGAACTCCTGAAAACGTCCCGAATTTCCTTTTCATCCATGCAGGACAAAAGCATTTTGCCAAGCCCCGTGCAGTAGGCAGGCATATAGACGCCCAGAGGCAATGTGGCACGGATTGTAGACTGGCTTTCTATCTTCTCGATATAAACCACGGAATACGATTCCATCACAGCAAGATTGATGCCTACCTGAGTTTCTTCGGCCAACGCCTTCATGAAGGGCATAGCGATACGCCCAAGTCCAAGGGATCTCACGACGCTGTGCCCAATGTCAAAAAACTTTAGGCTGTTGGAGTACTTGAAGTTTTCTCTATTTTGATTCACATATCCAAGAACGCGAAGTGTTGCCAAGAGACGGTGCACGGTGCTTCGATCGAGCGAAAGCTGTGCGCTGAGCTCTGCAATGCCAAGTTCCTGATGCTCTTTCAACGCTTCAATTATAGAAAAAGCACGCTCTATAGACTGGACCAAGCCAGTTCGCTCTGAATGCGATTTCATGGATTTCTCTCCTTTTACTCAATGTTTCTATATCTAGAGCGTGTTCACGCTAAATTGCATCTACAATCATAGCAAAGTAGATGAATCCACAGAACAGCATGTCAAGCTTATCGTAACGGGTAAATATTTTCCGAAATCGCTTAAGACGCAGGAAATATCGCTCTATCTCATTGCGTTGCTTATATCTCTCCTTATCATACTCTCTTGGATCTGTGCGGTTCGATTTTGGAGGAACAACCGGAGAATACCCCTTCTCCACCGCTTTTCTCCGTATATTCTCTCCCTCGTAAGCTTTGTCTATCAGGATGTATTTTTGCTCTGGGACTCTTATGATCTTGTCAAGCAGAGCTAGCCCTTCCGGCGAGTCATGGGCTTCTCCCCCGGAGAGCGCGAAGCTGACAGCCGATCTGTCAGTTGCGGTGACCATATGAATCTTCGTTGTGAGCCCGCCTCATGATCTTCCAATGGCCTGTTTTCCTCTTTTTTTAAAGCGCCTGTCCCGTTGGGATGAACCTTTACCGATGTGCTGTCCAAGCAGATCGTCTCGACCTTTATGCGAATAATGTTCTCCACTTGCAACGCTTCAAACAGGCGCTGTAAAACGCCGTTTTTGCTCCACCTGTTCATGCGTACATAAATCGTATGCCAGTTTCCATAGGATTTCGGCAATGCCCTCCATTTGCAACCGTTTCCCGTGACATACAGTATCGCATTGATCAGTTGGAGATTGCTCATACTCACATTCCCGCGCTGACGTGGCAAGTATTTTTCAATTCGCTCATACTGTCCTTTCGTAATTTCCATATGCACATTATAGATTACTATTGGGTAATTGGCTATTAGTGTGAACATTCTCTAGTGGAAAAATTCTTTTTTGCTGCTCATGGAAAAATCTCCTTTCAGTTGATGGTGTTTTTTAGTATAGCAACGATCTTGTTTCCCATGAATTTATTTTTTGTTTTTTATAAACTGCAAAACCTCACTTATGCGACCTAAGATTCATTTGAAAAATAATGATTGACAGACGGCATTTTTATATTATAATTATTCTACAAGTCAAAAACAATATGCCGTTTCGCAATGCGAAACAAGCTATTATTTATGGCGTATTTTTCCGGAAAAATAAATTTATATATGAGATAAATTATAGCATAGAAAGGAGGCATAATCTATAAACAGCACGAGCAAGACAGTTAAAAACCGTTAAGAACTGATTGAAAGGAGGAAAATAACTCGTGAAAATTGCTGTGGTCGGAGCCGGCGCGATGGGAAGCCTCTTCGGCGGATATCTTTCTCAAAAAAACGACGTCTATCTTGTGGATATCTGGGCAGAGCACGTGCAGGCCATAAATGAAAACGGGCTGAAAATTGAGGAGCAGGATGGGCAGATTCGAATCTTCCATCCTAAAGCGACGACAGATGCAAAAACTGTAGGAGTCGTAGAGCTTGCTGTTGTATTTGTAAAGTCTATCCAGACCATTGAGGCTATGGAAGAAAACATTTCACTGATCGGGCCAGACACTATGGTTCTCTCTCTTCAAAACGGTTATGGGAATGATGCGGATATCCGCAAGTTTGTGGATAAGAAAAATATCGTTCTAGGAACGACAGCCCATGGCTGCACGATGAAAGAGCCGGGATTTGTTTACCATGCCGGCGTCGGCCAGAATCATATTGGTCCCGTAAGCAGTGATCGAAATGCGGCAGAGATAGTAGCTGCTGTCCTGAATGAATGTGATCTCATTACGGACGTCTCTGATGACGTAATGAAACTTGTGTGGAACAAACTCTTTGTGAATGTCGGCATCAACGCAATTACAGCTCTTATAGACAGAACAAATGCCTGTATTGCCGACAATCCCTGCGCCAATGCAGTGTCGAAGGCACTAGTTTATGAAGCTGTCGCGACAGCCAATGCTGGCGGTGCTAATTTTGACGCAGCCACAGTTTTTGCAAATGTAGTGGAAGTCGCCCGCAAAACAGGCCTGAATCGCTCATCCATGCTTCAGGATGTGTCTAAGAAGCGTAAAACTGAGATTGATAAAATCAACGGTGCCATTGTGAAAGAAGCAGAAGCTCATGGCGTGGATGTGCCGGCCAATCGTCTGATCGTAAATTTGATCCACGCAAAAGAATAGGTGAATTTCCCGAGAATAAAGATGTGGTTTAAAGATGGCAACTCGTCGGACAAAAACAGCAAAATGGCGATGAAAACTTGGCATATTCTTTAAATAGGGGGCATTTCGTGATGGAAAAGCAGAAAATGACGGTTATGGATTTTCAGAAGTACAAAGATGAAGGCAGAAAGTTCTCCTATGTGACGGCTTATGATTATACGACTGCATCTATCGTGGACGACAGTGATGTGGAGGTTATTCTTGTCGGCGACTCTCTAGGCATGATCATGCTTGGCTACAAGGGAACAACGGCAGTAACCATGGACGACATGATCCATCATATCCGTCCAGTAGTACAGGGAGCTCCTCACACCTTTGTCATTGGCGATATGCCTTTCGGTTCCTATCAGGTTTCCTGTGAGCAAGCGATGACCAATGCCATCCGCATGATCAAGGAAACAGGCTGCGACTGCGTCAAACTTGAGGGCGGCATCAACATGGCCGACAAGATCGCAGCAATCGTGAATGCTGGTATTCCCGTGATGGGGCACATAGGTCTGACTCCTCAAACCGCAACTTCGCTCGGAGGATTCAAGGTTCAGGGCGGTACGCCTGAAAGCGCCCGCAAACTTATTGAAGATGCCAAGACCATCGAAAAAGCCGGCGTATTCTCCATCGTCCTTGAGTGCGTGCCCAGTTGTGTCGCAAGGGCCATGTCCAAAGAAGTCCGTGTTCCTATTCTCGGTATTGGTGCTGGTCCCGATGTGGACTGTCAGGTGTTGGTGACACAGGATCTTCTTGGCATGTACGGTGATTTCAAGCCCAAGTTCGTCAAGCAGTTTGCTCAGATTCGCAAGGCCATGGTGGATGGTCTTAATGCGTTCCACGAGGAGACTCTGAACGGATCATTCCCATCACCCGAGTTCAGTTTCAACAAGCAAGTCGATATCCCGCCGGCCAGGGAATAAGCAAGAGAAGTTCTGAAATAAAACCAGCCCTTCCGCAGCACCGTGCGCCTCCCTGGGGGTACTTTGACAAGGACATACAAGTGCGCCCGCTGCGCCATTTCATTCCACAAAATTTCAAGGAGGCTTTCTCGACATGAAGAAGTTATATGCTGCTCTTGTGGTTTTAGCGCTGCTCTGCGCGTCAGCTTCAGCCACTGAGATCCTCAAGGCTTCTCATTCCGTGGCTCCGTCCCATCCGTATCACCTTGGACTCGTCAAGTATGCCGAGTTGGTGACGGAACGTACCAATGGTGCTGTGACAATTGATATCTTCCATTCCGCCCAGCTTGGCAACGAGCGGGATAACATCGAAGGCCTTCAGATGGGAACTCTGGACATCTGCGTTACCTCCACGGGCCCCATGGGCGGATTTGAACCCCGCTTCTTTATGTTTGACCTGCCCTTCCTGTTCCGCGACCGTGAGCATGTTTACAAGGTTCTCGACGGCACTGTGGGACAAGAACTCCTAAAGAAACTCATCGATGTAGGTATTGTCGGTGCCGCCTACTGGGAGAATGGGTTCCGTCAGGTCACCAACTCCAAGCGTCCGATCAACTCCGTCAACGATATCAAGGGACTTAAGCTCCGTACTATGGAGAATCAGGTTCACATAGATGCCTTTCGCGCTCTTGGCGTCGATCCTACCCCCATGGCCTGGAGTGAGGTCTTCACAGCGCTGCAGCAGGGGGTTATCGACGGTCAGGAAAATCCTGTGCCTATCATCTACGTTCAGAAACTGATCGAGGCCGGTCAGAAGTATTTAGCAATGACCAACCACGTTTATTCACCTTCGCTGTTTCTGATCAGCGCTATCACTCTGGAGCGCTTTGATGCAAAGACCCGCGCTGTCCTTGTAGATACAGCAAAAGAAGTGGCCTTCTACGAGCGCGGCCTGATCAAGCAAATGGATGAAGAGCAGATTGGACTCCTTCAGAAGCAGGGCATGGCAGTCACCTATCCTGATCAGGCTGAATTTAAGGCCGCCTGCCAGTCTATTTACACAAAGTACGAAGAGCGCTTTGATAAAAAGCTTATCGACAATATCATCAATACAAAATAACACAAACAGAAGGGTCGATTTTCTATCTTGAACGCAAAGGACAGGCCGTGCCCTGAAAAGCACGGTCTGTTTTGGAAAGGAGGACCTATGCAACTGACTGGACTGATACATAGAACAAGCGAGCTCTTGAACAGCCTCGTAGAGAAGACTATCTGCCTTCTGCTCGCAGGCATGACGGCGGTAACCTTTGCGCAGGTAGTATGCAGACTTATACAGGGCTCTTTGCCGTGGTCCGAGGAATTATCGCGTTACATGATGGTTTATCTGACTTTTCTTGGGCTGAGTGTGGGCGTTAAGCGAGGTGTTCTTATTAATATAGAAGCTTTCATGAACCTCTTTCCTCCCCAAATCCAGAATACAGGCGCTCTTTTTGTGACCCTGTTGAATATGGCCTTTTTTTACGTACTCCTCCGTTACGGCGTCAAAATTGTCCTGTTCACGCTGCGTCAGACTTCCCCAGCCATGGGCGTCAAAATGGGCTACATTTACGCGTCTATCGCCATTGGAGCTGCTTTAATGATGCTTCACTCCGTCGATAACTTACTTCAGAAATTCTCAAATAAAGCGACGGTGAACTCTCATGACTAACGAAGTCGCGCTGGTGCTCTTCGGCTCTCTGCTACTATTCTTCTTTTTGAAGGTCCCTATTGGGTTTGCTATAGGCCTTTCGTCGGTGTTGACGTTGACGCTGTGCACCCGTATTCCCCTTCAAGTGGTACCTCAGCGCCTTTTTACGGCGACAGATTCCTTTCCCTTCATGGCAGTGCCATTTTTTATCCTGTCAGGAAGTCTCATGGAGCAGGGAGGCATATCGAGGCGGCTCATTGCTCTTGCGAGTTCATTTCTCGGTGCCTGCCACGGCGGGCTCGGTATGGTGTCGATCGTTGCATGCATGTTTTTTGCAGCCATCTCCGGATCCTCAGCGGCAACGACAGCAGCTATCGGCAGCATTATGATTCCCGCCATGGTCAGTCATGGTTATGACGTGGGTTTTGCTTCTGCGATCAACGCAGCTTCAGGGACCATTGGCATCATCATTCCGCCAAGCATACCCTTTGTCACTTATGCTGTGCTCACCGGCTCTTCTGTAGCAAGCATGTTTTTGGGCGGCATGGTGCCAGGACTTCTGATGGGACTGTCATTGATAGCTTTAACCTACGGCATCTCATACAAGCGCAGTTACAAGGACGAGCAGAAGGCGACATGGCATGCTAGGTGGGTAGCCTTTAAGAACTCTATTCTGGCGCTGTTTATGCCGATTATCGTCATCGGCGGTATTTATTCGGGATTTTTTACGCCCACAGAGGCGGCCGTAGTTGCCGTGGTCTACGCCTTGGCGGTAGGAGTTCTGGTCTATCGTGAGCTGACTCTCAAAACTATCATGAAAGTTTTCACAGAATCAGCGGTAAGTACGGCGGGCATTTTATTCCTCATCGCCGCTGCATCGCTTTTCGGCTGGATACTTACCAACAACCGTATCCCTGACGCCATAGCGCAATGGCTGATGTCCATCTCAAAAAATCCCATCATCATCCTGATGCTGATCAACCTTCTTCTTCTGAGCGTGGGAACATTTCTTGACACCGTAGCAGCACTCATTATTCTGGTGCCGATTCTCTTCCCCATTTCCGCACAGCTGGGCATCGACCCTGTTCACTTTGGGCTCATCATCTGCGTCAACCTAGCTATCGGTCAAGTGACGCCACCTTTCGGCATCTGCCTTTTCGTCGCTTGCGGAGTGGCGGACATCAAGCTTGAACGCATAGTAAAAAGCGTGCTTCCCTTCATCCTGATGCTCATTCTGGATGTGATTCTGGTTACCTACCTACCCTGCCTCAGTACCTGGCTTCCGAATGCGTTGATGTAAAGATCCCAACTTAACGAGCATATAGATAAAACCGAGTTTTCTCGAAAAATGCTTATACTCGCAGTATTTCCATTAGGAAAATAAGAAAATAATATTGTTTTCTTACAATGAAAAACAACATGAGAACTACTGCACAAAAGGGGGAAAAAGCATGACAGCATTAGCGTGGATCGGTGTTATGTTTATCATTGCGGTAATTCTGAGAGCGAAGATAAACTTTCTCGGAAGATCTCTGGTGCCTGCTTGTGTCATTGCCGGAGTCATCGGTTTTATTCTGATGAACACCTGCGGGCTTGGAGGCAGCAAAGCCGGAGATTACGGCTATATTTCAGGGCAGCTTTACACCTTCCTGTTCATCAATATGGGCGTTACTCTTGCTGCGAAAAAACTTGATACCCCTCAAAAAGAGAAGATCAAAAATCTGAAAGAGCTACGTGCGCGCATGGGCGACAGCATGTTCTCGGGTATCTTCGGTATGGGGTCCTACTGGGCGCTGGCCTATTCATTCCAAGCCTTGATCGGTTTTGGTATTTTGTGTCTCATCGGCAAGTACTGGGACATGGATCCCACCTATGGCCTGCTTATCTCCTTCGCGTTCGCTCAGGGCCCCGGCCAGGCCGTTACCTACGGCGCCCAGATGGAAGCGGCCGGATGGAGTCATGCAATTCAGGTGGGCATCACCTTTGCATCCGTTGGCTTCCTAGTCGCCTTTATCCTCGGCGTCCCTTATGCCAAAAAGGGTATCAAGATGGGTATCGCCAGTTCCAAGATCCGTCTGAGCCCCGATGTGGCCTTTGGCTTCTATGAACCTGAAAAGCAGGAGCCCTACGGTAAAATCACAACCTTTGGCGGCAACCTCGATGTGCTGACGTTCCATATCGCCCTTGTAGGGGTAGCATGGATCTTGGGTACCTATCTAGGCAAGCTCTGGGGCTTGTTCCCAGGATACTTCGGTCAACTCTTTTCAATGCTTCTGTTCTTCAACGGTATGCTCTGCGGCTATGGCCTGCGCTGGATCATAGGTAGACTTGGGGTCAGCAAATATCTTGACCGCGGCACTCAGCTCCGCATCGGCGGAGCATGCACCGATATCATGGTAACAGCGGCTTTCATGGCTATTGACATGGATATCGTTGGCAAATGGATGGTTCCTATCACCATCATCTGCGTAGTTGTATCCGGAGTTACCTGGGTTACTATTAAATACTTCGGCGCCCGCTTTGGAGGCAGCAATGACTTTGAGCGCATCCTCGGCGAATGGGGAACGGCAACAGGAACAAATGCTACGGGGCTGTCATTGGTCCGTATCGTCGATCCGGAAGCTGAGACCACCACTGCAGCGGAGTTGGGGCCCGCAAACATCGTGAACGTTCCGGCATCCTACTTTGTCATGCCTGCCATTCTGGCTTTCGCAGCCAAAACGATGACTCAGATATCCATGATTCTGTGCCTTGTGGCCGTTCTCGTGGGTTACTTGATCTTCATGCGCGTCGTTGGCGTATGGGGTAAAAAAACCTTCGACATGAACAAGGGAGAGAAGTATAAAGACGGTAAACTTATCATGAAAGATGGCAAACCAGTAAACTAAATAATATTTGAGATATAATTCATGATTAGAATATGGTGGGCAGCAAAGAGCACAGCGACTGGGAATTTCGACACCTTCCATGTTAATACGCTCTTGCAAAGGAGGAAAAAATGAGCTCTGATCATTCGTATCTTGACATTGCCTTTAGAAATGGAAGCGTTATTACGGTAAATGCCAACGACGACGAGGCTCAGGCTGTAGGCGTCAAGGGCAATAAAATCGCATTTGTAGGGTCTAACGAAGCACTGCATGAACTGCTCGACTTGCACACAAAGGTTTACGACCTAGACGGGCGTACGCTGATGCCAGGAATCAACGACAGCCATTTTCATCCTATCCTGAACGGTATGCTGGGAACAGAACTGGACTCCGCCATACTCGATACCACACCTAAGCACTGCTCATCTCTTGCAGCAATGCTAGAACTGATACGACAAACAGTGAAGATCAAAAAGCCCGGACAATGGATCTCAATGATGGGATATGAACCGCTTCTTTTCCCCGAAAGAAGACACCCCACTCTTGAAGAGCTTGATGCAGCTGCGCCCAATAACCCTGTTCACTGCATGCACGGCGGCGGGCACATCTGTATGTACAATTCAAAAGCTTTGGAATATCTGGGCGTTTATAGTCCCTCTGATGCCGTAAAATATCCTGCTGATGAAGTAGAAGTTTGCGCCGGAAAATTGACGGGAATGGTCCGCGGTCATACGCACTTTGGGCTTTGGGGACAGGTAGACTACACAGAAGAACAGCAGAAACGCGCCGCCATGAAATCCCACAAACAGCTTCTTGAAGCAGGCATCACCTCGGTAGGCGATATGGGTGAATGTGATAAATCTTCATATCATATTATGCAGAAGCTCTGTCGTGACGGAGAGTTCAAGGTTCGCGTCTATATGGCGCTTCACAGTATTTTTGGCAAATCTTACTCCTTAGCTGACAACCAGCATTGGCTGGATCTTGGTTTCATGACTGGGCTAGGCGATGAACACTTCCGCGTGGGACCATGCAAATTCATGATTGATGGCGGTTCAGGCGGTCCATCCTGTGCCACCCGTGAGCCCTACAGCCACGATCCCTCCATGGTTCGCGAGCGAGGCTGGGAACGCGATGAGACAGCACGCTATATCAAGACCATTAACGACGCCGAATGCCAAATCACAGCCCACGCCATTGGAGACTTGGCTATTGAATTCATGGTGGAGGGTTACGAGAAGGTCTTCGCCGAGAATCCGGAAAAGGTTCGTCACCTGCGCCATCGTATCGAGCATTGTACCATCGTGGATCAGGATCTGATTGACCGCATGGCACGAATGAACATTTGCCCTTCAGTAAATGCCGGGCTTGTGGCCATGCTGGGAGAAAACTTTACAAAATTCTATGGCCAGCGCAACAGATACCTTGGCGCGCTGAAAAGTATGCTCAAGGCCGGCATAAAATGCTCCCTTCACAGTGACGCACCTTCAGGGCCAGTGGGACTCAAGTGCATTGATGGATGTGTAAACCGTTACGACAAAATCAAAAATGTGCAGTGTGACCGGACCCAGGCCGTGACCGTTCTTGAGGCTATCCGCTGCGCCACACTGAACGGCGCCTACGGATCCTTCGAAGAAAAAATCAAGGGCAGCATTGAGGTTGGCAAGCTTGCCGACATGATAGTCCTTTCCGATAATATCTTAAAGATCGATCCCATGAATATCGCTGATCTCAATGTAGATTTAACGATGATTGACGGCATTGTGGAGTATGAAAGACGAAGAGAAGGATGATTCAGTTTACTTTGAACTAACATCGAACATGATCTCAGGATGATAAAGAACAAAAAATAACAGAGTCAATGTCCTGTTTTTCGATTAGAGTATGTTCACACTAATAGACAATTACCCAATAGTAATCTATAATGTACATATGGAAATTACGCAAGAACAATATGATCGGATTGAAAAACACTTGCCGCGTCAGCGCGGGAATGTGAGTATGAGCAATCTCCAACTGATCAATGCGATACTGTATGTCACGGGAAACGGTTGCAAATGGAGGGCATTGCCGAAATCCTATGGAAACTGGCATACGATTTATGTACGCATGAACAGGTGGAGCAAAAACGGCGTTTTACAGCGCCTGTTTGAAGCGTTGCAAGTGGAGAACATTATTCGCATAAAGGTCGAATCGATCTGCCTGGACAGCACATCGGTAAAGGTTCATCCCAACGGAACAGGCGCTTTAAAAAAAGAGGAAAACAGGCCATTGGAAGATCATGAGGCGGGCTCACAACGAAGATTCATATGGTCACCGCAACTGACAGATCGGCTGTCAGCTTCGCGCTCTCCGAGGGAGAAGCCCATGACTCGCTGGAAGGGCTCGCTCTGCTTGACAAGATCATAAGAGTCCCAGAGCAAAAATACATCCTGATAGACAAAGCTTACGAGGGAGAGAATATACGGAGAAAAGCGGTGGAGAAGGGGTATTCTCCGGTTGTTCCTCCAAAATCGAACCGCACAGATCCAAGAGAGTATGATAAAAGCAACGCAATGAGATAGAGCGATATTTCCTGCGTCTTAAGCGATTTCGGAAAATATTTACCCGTTACGATAAGCTTGACATGCTGTTCTGTGGATTCATCTACTTTGCTATGATTGTAGATGCAATTTAGCGTGAACACGCTCTAGTCATTTTAAGGACGGATTTGACATGCTCCCTTCACGAGAGGCAGTGAAATAAACAATCACTGCCCTTGAGAAAGGAGCATAATTTTATCATACAGCTCAAAGACCAACGCTGAAGCGAAGAGAGGTAGCTCCAACCTTCTGACAGGGCGAGAAAACGGATCGTCGGCAATCCGAGGTAGCCCGGTGTGGACACGAGCGGCGTCAGAGAGCGGGACAAGCATTATGAGACTGACAGAATCCAGGTGCCCAAGCCGTTCGTCCACTGTACCGCAGATAGTCCCTAGCTCAAGCGGAAAGCAATGGAAGAAAATCTGTCCGGTTGCTGTGATGGTGTTTTATTATTTCAGAACAAGACAACGCATCACGTACCAGCCCATCGGAGACATGTAGAGAAGCTGACAGCTATGCCACCTGCGTTCCGGCGGTACGAAGTCGCCCAGCAGTCCCTTCAACTGAAAAAAGCTCCCGCCGAGCCGGGCGCGGCCGCCAGACAGCTGCCGGCAATGCCCAGCAGCGCCGCGAACCACCAGAGCCGCGACGGAACCTCGCCGAGAAAACAGCCGAGAACGCCCGCCATCACCAGCGACGATCCGATCACCAGCATCGTGCTCAGCGCCACGCCGAGCACATCCATGGACATGAAAAACCCCGTTTGGTTCATCGCCGTGCAGACTCCGGCAAGCAGCGCCGCGCGCGCCGCCAAAAAAACGCCGCGTCGGCGAACGGCCAACGCCGCCGCGCCGAGCATGACGCCGCCGAAAAACAGCCGTGTCCACGCCAGCGCCAGCGGTTGATCGAGAGCCGCCGCCGGCGCGAAGCGCGAAATCGTGCCGCTGCCGCCCCAGAACAGTCCCGCCATGAGCATGGCGAAAACGCCCAGACTTCGTGACGCAGAACTCAATCTTACCATCCCCCGTCGCTTTGATCTTTTCCGCTCATTATAGCAGGGTGAGCCTCGCCCCGGACAGCGGCCGCCATCTCGCGCAAAAGAGGCACGGCGACCGCTGGAACGGATCGCCGTGCCTCTTGTTTTGTGGATTCCCTTTACCGGAGCTTGCCCGAAGCGCGCAGCGCTGGAATCCCATAGACTATTACACCTTGACATACCGCCGTCTATTGTTTTCAGCCGTCACTTTGAGCAGACTTTTTCGAACCAAATCGTTCAACAGCTCTCTTGTTCTGGAACCTTTCAATCCAGGCACGTCCGATATTTCAGCCGCATTGTACTCTCTTCCGGCTGCCATCCACCGCAGAATCTGCTTGTGTCGCTCATTCAGGCGATCTGCCGGATCTGCCGGTCTATCCGCCGGATTGTTTACTGATAATCTTTCCCAGCCCGCTTCCGGAACGCTCCATATAGCCGAACATGGCAAAAAATCGGCGAGCACAGGATTCCTTCTTATGGAAGGAATACCCCTGATATTTCTGTCCTGCACTTTTGTGCCGTCAGGCATACCGACTGGGGAATATATTTCTTAGCGGTCGCCGCCGTTTTTTGCGTTCACTCGCCGCCGCGCGGCCGCGTCTTCTGTTCGAGGGCGGCGCATCACATCCCAGCCGGTCAGGGCCATACAGAGGAACTGGCAGGCCATGCCCGACGCCTGTCCGCCGGCCATCCGCTCGCCCAGCAGGGCGATTCCCAGCAGCGCCGCCGTAAGAGGTTCCACCAGGCCGATGGTGTAGACCTGGCCGACGTCGAGCCGCGCCAAGACCACGGCAAAGAATCCATAGGGCACGGCCGAGGAGAACAGGCCGAGCGCCAGCATCGGCGCCAGTTTTTTGCGCAAACGCTGCGAAGAACAGCTCGCCCCGTTCCGTTCGTTCGCTTCGGCGCCGGCCGGCGGCAAAAACCCGGCGCAAAAGGCGGTGCGGAAAAATTTTCATCCGAGTTTTCGTTAAAAAGGCCAAGTTTTCTCTGCTCTTTTCAGAGCGTCAACGGCGCGTCGAAAACGGCATGAAATCGCGTGACGCATGTTCTTTGCGGCACGGGCGCGCGAAGCGCGGCATTTTCAATGAGGCATTTTCATTGAAAATCAGGATCAGGACAAACTCTTTTTCGCTTCGTCTCCGGCGTTCCGCGGCTGGCTCCTGCCCAGCACGAGGAGCACGGACGACAGCAGGATCAGCGTCATGCCGGCGGCGAGACGCGGCGTCATGGCTTCGCCGTAAACGGCCAGGCCGACGGCGATGCTGGTCAGCGGCTCGAAGGTGCTCAGCAGCGACGCTTTCACCTCGCCGCAGAGGAACAGCCCCTTCTGAAAAAAGGCCAGCGCCAGCACGGTCGCCAGCAGCCCCAGCCCCGCTTCGGCCGCCCAGGCGGACGCGCCTTGGTTCCAGGCCAGGCCGCCCGTCAGAGCCGCGAACGCGCCGATCATGAACGCCGAAAACACAGAGATCCAAAATGTGATCACAAATATATCGACGTCGCGCAGATGGCTGCGTCCCAGCGCGATGATGTAGCCCGCGTAGAGCAGGCCGGACGCGGCGGCGAGCGCCGTGCCGAAGCCGTCGGCGCTCCGCCCGGGGCGGTAGAGCAGAAAAATTCCCGCCGCGCACAGCGCCGCGCAGAGCACCTGGCGGGGCGTGAAGCGGGCGCGGAAGAACAGGCCCATCAGGCACATCACCGCGACGGGATAGGTGAAGTGCAGCGTCGTCGCCAGACCGGAGCCAATGAAGCCGTAAGACAGGTAAAGCAGCACCGGCGTGAGCGCGTAAAAGACCGACAGAAAGGCGAGTTCGCCCATTTGCCGGCGGCCGACGCGCAGCGGCACGCCTTTGTATTCGAGGTACGCGAAAGCCATGACGCTGCCTGTGAAAAAACGTCCGAACGCCGCCGTGAAGGCGTTGGCGCCGCTTGCGTAGGCGATCTTGGCAAGCAGCGGCATCAGGCCGAAGAGCACGGCCGAGGCGATCACGTACAGCGCCCCGGCGCGTTCGCTGTTTTCTTTCACTGGACT
This sequence comes from Pyramidobacter piscolens W5455, assembly GCF_000177335.1. Lineage (NCBI taxonomy): Bacteria > Thermotogati > Synergistota > Synergistia > Synergistales > Dethiosulfovibrionaceae > Pyramidobacter > Pyramidobacter piscolens. The sequence continues at coordinate 40,875 of NZ_ADFP01000079.1, read as the reverse complement.
GTCACTCCCTCGCATCTTTTCGGCAGATTTTTGCCGGCGCGGCGGTTCGAACCGCGATTCGCCTACTGTAACGCAGAGCGGAGGCAAAATCAACCTTTTTCAAGTTTGCCGACACCGCGGGGCCTCGCCGTTTTCCGCCAAGGAATGTTCCACGTGGAACATTTCATCCGCCGATCCGCGCCAATCCTTACGCTGGAGGGTTTTGACGGAAACGCAAAAACGGATGGGATTCGGTCGTAACGATCGAATCCCATCCGTCGGCGAAGCAAAAAGAAAAGTCTACCGCCCGATCAGGGCACGCAGCTGTTCCAGCAGGGCGCGCAGGCGTTCCGTGCACGCCGGCGCGGGAGCTTCGCGTTCGAGGGCCTTGATCTGTTCGAGCAGCGGCAGGGCCGGCATCAAACGCTCGGCGGTGAGGACGGCGGCGTCGTATTTGAGCAGCAGGCTGCCGGTGAGCCGGTTCAGTTCGACGCTGCGGACGCCGGGCAAATCCTCGAAGGCCGCGAGGATCAGCGGCGCGGCGGGACTTTTCAGCAGCGAGCTGCGCAGGCGCACGCGCCCGGGGATGAAGCTTTCCACAAGATTATTCATGTCAATCCTCCCTTTCGCCGCTGACGGGCTTCATGCTGTACAGCGACACGCCCAGCGTGAAAAGATTGTGCAGCAGGGCCGAGACGCCGGGCGAGAGGATCCCCGCCACGCCGAGCAGGATGATGGCCGAGTTGACGCCGACGATGCCGTTGTAGTTGCGGCGGATCTTGGCCATGGCGCGGCAACTGAGGCGGCGGGCGACGGGCAGCTTGGAGAGCCCCTGATAAAGCACGACGTCGGCCACTTCCCGGGCGATGTCGGTGGCGCTGCTCAGCGAGACGCCCACGCTGGCGGCGGCCAGCGACGGACTGTCGTTGATGCCGTCGCCGACCATGGCGACTCTGCTGCCGGCGGCGGTCATGCGGCGGATGCAGTCGATCTTGCCGGCGGGCAGCAGTTCGGCGCGGTATTCGTTCACGCCGAGAGCGGAGGCCACGTGGCGGGCGGTGTGGTCGTTGTCGCCGGTGAGCATGACGACGCGGCGCACGCCTTCGCGGCGCAGTTCGCCGATCACCGATTTGGCCTCGGCGCGCAGCGGGTCTTCGATGTAGATGACGCCGGCCAGTTTGTCGCCGAGGGCCAGATAGAGCGTGGTGGCGCCGCGGGCTTCGGCGCTGATCTTCCGTTTGAGCGCGGCGGGGCAGGCGACGCGTTCGTCGTCGAAGACGAAGTGCGCGCTGCCGATCAGGGCCTGCCGCCCGTAGAGCGTGGAACGGATGCCGTGCGCGACCACGTACTGGAGCTTGTCGTGCTCCTCTTCGTGCTTGAGCCCTTCGTCCTGGGCCCGGCGCACGACGGCGCGGGCCAGCGAATGCGGAAAATGTTCTTCGAGACAGGCGGCGATCCGCAGCACGTCGTAGCGGCTGGAGCCGTTGAGCGGCACCACGCGGGCCACCTGCGGCGACGCGACGGTGAGCGTGCCGGTTTTGTCAAAGACGACGGTGTCCACGGCGCTGAGGGCTTCGAGATATTTGCCGCCCTTGATGAGCACACCCTGCTTGACGCCCGCCGACATGGTCGTGAGGATGGTCAGCGGCGTCGCCAGCTTGATCGCGCAGGAGTAGTCGGCCATCAGCGCCGCCGAGGCGCGCCGCACGCTGCGCGTGAACAGGAAAATCAATCCGGCCAGCAGGAAGTTGTAGGGCACGAGCGAGTCGGCCATGCGTTCGGCGCGGGTCTGCACGAGGGCTTTGCGGCTCTCGGACTCGTCGATCAGGCGCGCGATCTCGTCGACGCGCGTGCCGCCGGCAAGCGCCGTAACGCGGACGGTCAGCTCGCCTTCCTCGAGGATCGTACCGGCGAAAACGCTTTGGTCCCGCGTGCGGTGCACCGGCTCCGATTCGCCGGTCATCGTCGATTGGTTGACGGTGGCTTCGCCGCCGACGACGACGCCGTCGGCGGGGATCATGCTGCCCTGGCGCACGACGATGCGGTCGCCTTTTTTCAGGAGCCGGGCGGGGATCTTCCGCTCGACGCCGTCGTCGCCGCAGAGCCAGACGGAATCGACTTTGAGCTGCAGGCTGTCGCTGAGGTTCTGGCGCGAGCGGCGATGCGTCCACTCCTCCAGTTCGTCGCCGAGGCCAAGCAGATACATCACCGTCGAGGCCGTGCGGAAATCGCGCTGCAGCATGGAGGCGGCGATAGCCGCCGCGTCGAGGACGGAGACGTTCAGCCGCCGCCGGCCGACAAGGCTCCCCAGCCCGCGGCGGAAGTACGGCAGCGCGCGCCAGGCCGTCATGACGTTGCGCACGGTCAGCGGGAACAACGAACGGAACGCGACGCGCGCCGCGGTGCCCAGAAGGATCTGCGCCAGCCCGGGCTGGCGTTCCGGCGCGGCGGGCATCTCCGCGGCGATCTCTCCGTAAAATTCTTTCGTCAGCGCCGTCATCGTCATCAGCACGGCGTCGCGGCTCTGCGGCGCGAAGTTCACCAGCACGCCGCGCGTGCGCCAGTTCGCCTGCGCCCGCGCGATGCCAGGCTGCGTTTCCAGCAGGGCGGCGACGACCGCCGCCTCGCGGACGGAAAACGCCTCGGCGGGATCGACGCGGAAGCGGATGCGCCCCGGCAATTCATGAACAATCTGATATTTCATGTCGAAAATAAAACGAAGGCGAAGCGCCGTTCGTGCCTCGCCTTCAGTCCTCTGCTACGCTTCCGCGGCGCCGGCGGTTTCCCTGGCCGCCTTCGCCTCAGCCACAATGTCTTCCGCGGATTCTTTCGCCTGCGCGGCCATGGCGGCGACTTTTTCCTGAAGTTCCAAGCCTTTGCCGGCGATCTTCACGGCGGCCTTTCGGGCCGCGCCGCTCTGCACCAGCGCGTAGGCGCCGGCGCCAACCACGATTCCCGCCGCAAAATAGAGCCACTTGTTGTCCATTCTCGGATCATCCTTTCCATCAGGGAGATCTCCCTCAAAAATGCCGATTTCAGTGTCGTTCCGCTTAATTTCGGCTAAAATATAACATATTTCTTCATCTTGTCAAATGCGCCCGGCGGCCGGCGCAAAAACGGCTTCGCGCTCCACGCTTCCTCCAAGCGGCCCGAGGTCTTGATTTTCAAGCGGCGCGTGATATATTTATAGTTAGCTGAAACTAATTCATATTCGAAGAAGACAATGGGGAGGCGATCGGCACGAAAAACTACGAAGAACTTTCCCGCCGCCATTTCAACAAGCAAGCCGCCGTCTACGACGAAAACACCGGCGTGTATTATTCCGGCCCGGCCAGAGTCAGCGGCGCCGACGCGCTGGCGTATTTCCGGGAGATACGGTACGAATCGCTGCTCGACGTCGGCTGCGGCACGGGGTTTCTCCTCGACGGGCTGGCCCGGCAGCGGCGCGCCGTTTACAAGGGGCTTGACATCTCGGAAGGGATGATCGAAATCGCGCGCGGAAAAAAAATCCCCGGCGCAGAATTCGTTTTGGGAAGCGCCAACAAACTGCCCTGGGCGGACGGAACTTTCGACGTCGTCACGTGTATTCAGAGCTTTCACCATTATCCCTACGCCGACGAGGCCATGCGGGAGGCCCACCGCGTTCTCAAGCCGGGAGGGCTGTATTTGCTCTCCGACACGGGCGTCGGCGGCCTGGGAGCGTGGTTTGACAACCACATCGTTTTCCCGCTGCTGCGAAGCGGCGACTGCCACACCGAAAACCGGCACGCCATCGCGGCGCGCATGGAGCGCCACGGCTTCGCGGTGATCAGAAACGAACGGCTGCGCGGCCTGATCTACACCGTCGTCGGGCGCAAGCCGGAATCACAATGACAGGAGATGAATCCGCATCATGAAAGCCGATTATAAAAACTGGGTGCCGAAAGGTCTGATCGTGGCGCTGCTCGCCGCCGCCGCGGCCGCCGGGCTTTGTTTCGCCGTCTTCGGCGTCGCCGGCTGGGGCGTGGGATGGACGGCGCGGATCGCATGGGCCGTCGCCGCCGGGACGATCTGCGCGCTCTGCGCCCTTCTCGCGGCGCAGTTCATCGTCATGTACCGCGCTTTTTCCTATAATGGCAAACGGCAGCTGGCGCGTCAGGTCGTGGAGGGAACGGCGCGGTACGTCAAACTGCCGCCGGGAGGCCGCGGGCTGGACGTGGGCTGCGGCAGCGGCGCGCTGACGATCGCCTGCGCCAAACGCAATCCGCAGGGTTCCATGCTGGGCGTCGACCGCTGGGGGCACGAGTACGCCTCGTACAACAAGCCGCTTTGCGAGCGCAACGCGGCGGCCGAGGGGACGAACAACGTCAGCTTCGCCCGCGGCGACGCGCTGAAGCTGGACTTTCCCGACGAGAGCTTCGACGCCGTCACCAGCAACTACGTGTATCACAACGTGACCGGCGCCGACAAACAGGAATTGCTTCTGGAAACGCTGCGCGTGCTGAAGAAGGGCGGCGTCTTCGCCATTCACGACCTGATGACGCCGTCGCGCTACGGCGACATGCGGGCCTTCGCCGACGAACTGAAGCGGCGGGGGTATGAAGAAGTTCAGCTGCTCGACACGACCGGGGGCATGTTCATGAGCCCGGCCGAGGCCCGGCGTCTGATGCTCAAGGGCTCGACGCTGCTGACGGGAAGAAAATGACGGGAGTGAAATCATCGTGACAAACGCCGTTCACGTGACCGCGGGGATCCTGATCCCATTCTTGGGCACGAGCCTGGGCGCGGCCTGCGTTTTTTTCATGAAGGGCAGCATGAGGGAAAACGTGCAGAAAAGCCTCACCGGCTTCGCCGCCGGCGTGATGGTCGCCGCCTCCGTGTGGAGCCTGCTGATCCCGGCCATCGATCTGGCGGCGCATTACGGCCGGGGCGCCGTCGTGCCGTCGGTCGCCGGCTTCTGGCTGGGGATCCTGTTTCTGCTGCTGCTCGACCACGCCATTCCGCACCTGCACCAGTTCAGCGAAGAGGCGGAGGGGCCGCGCAGCCGCCTGGCGCGCACGACGATGATGGTTCTGGCGGTGACGATCCACAACGTGCCCGAGGGCATGGCCGTCGGCGTCGTTTACGCCGGGCTGCTGGCGGGCACGGCGAACATCACGCCGATGAGCGCGCTGGCGCTGGCCGTTGGCATCGCCATCCAGAACTTTCCGGAAGGGGCGATCATCTCCATGCCGCTCCACGCCGAAGGGCAGAGCAAATGGAAAGCGTTCGCGGGCGGTGTGCTCTCCGGCGCCGTCGAGCCGCTGGGCGCAGCCGGCACGCTGCTGGCCATCGGCCTCGTCGTGCCGGCCATGCCCTATCTGCTCAGCTTCGCCGCCGGCGCCATGATCTACGTCGTCGTCGAGGAACTGATCCCGGAGATGTCGCAGCCTCCCCATTCCGACTACGGCACGCTCTCGTTCGCGCTGGGATTCAGCGTCATGATGGCGCTGGACGTGGTGTTGGGATAAGAACGGCGGTTGAAGAACAACTCATGATTATATATATAAAGAAGCCTCCGGAATTTTCCGCGTTCCTGCGGAATTTCCGGAGGCTTTTCCATGCCGCGCCGGGCGCGAACAAGCGGCTAGCGGCGCGCGGCCTCGAAGCTCAGGTCGGGATAACCGGCGGCGCGGACGGTTACGGCGCTGCGTTCCTTGAAGAGCGGCGCGGAAAGATCGAGCCGGCCTTCGCCGTCGATGACCTTCGCTCTCTTCGGGTTGACCGCTTTGCCGTCGATCGTCAGCTCGCGGACGCAGCGCAGATAGTTTTTGAAATCCTCTTCGCCGCCGACGGGAACAAGACGTCCGCCCTCCGCGTCGTAAGCGGCGGGCAGCGCGTCGGTCGAGAGCACGAACGCGGCCGTCAGCGTCTCGTACACGCCTTTTTCGTCCTTGACGTACACCTCGTATTCGCCGGGATTGTTCTGCGCGGACCAAACGATGCGGCCGTCGGCGGCCGAAGCGCCGTCAAGCGCATGCACGTCGAACGCGGGAACGTAATCCCTGGGCAGCTCGCCCTCGATCGCAAACGCCGTGCCGCCGGCCGCGGCCATGGCGTTTTCCACCTTCAGGCGGCAGCCGGTGAGGACGGGCAGGTAAACTTGCGCGTCCACGTTGTAGACGGCCTTGTCGGTGATATAGCTCAGGCCGGTGATCGTCGTGCCCATCAGGGTCTTGTAGTGCTCGGGGAAGGTCGGGTTGACGTCCTTGATGAACTTGGTGTAGCCCACGTTCCAGCCCAGCTCGCGGCCGCCGCGCCAGATGTTCTCCAGACGGCGCATGCCGTAATCGTTCTGCGCCGTGCGGACGATCACGCCGTACAGCGTTTCTTTCTCGGGGTCGGTGTCGAAGCCGTCCAGCTTCATCTGGTAGTCGCCGCGCCGAGTCATGGTCCTGACGCTGCCTTTCACGTTCGCGACGGCCACTTCCGGCAGTCCCTGCACCTTGCCGAAGGCGGGCGCGCCGTCGGATACGCTCATTTCCTTGAAAAACGCGGGCTCCTGCGCCAGTTCAGTCCAGGCGTAGCTGCCGAGCGCGAAAAGTTCGTCGGCCGAAGCGGCGTGGACAAATCCCTTCAGCGCCGCCTCGTCGGTCTTGACGGGGAACGTCACGCCTTCGATGACCAGCGCTTTGTCGTCGCCGGTGTGGTAGGTGCCTCCGACCAGGTTTGCGTTTTTCGCCTTGGCGACGGTCGCCGAGGTGACCGCATCCACCGGCACGGCGTTTTTCGTCAGTTCCGCCTTGTAAAAATCGTTGTAGGGAACGTTCATCAGCACGTAAACCTGCGCGCTCTCGGCGCTCCCTGCCCCGCACGCCGCCAGTGCCAGCACGGCGATTGCCGCCGTCAGTCTGCTCTTCAACATGTTCAGCCTCCTTGGTTGCCTTGGTTAGATCCATCTAACAATGTTATCATAACACCCCGAACGGCGGCGTGTCAATGGAGCGCCGCCGGCAAGACACGCCGGGATCGACGCGCCGCAAAGGCAATTGACGGTATAATATCGGTGAGAAAAATTTTCTGCGCCGGCACGACGCGGAGGGAGAGAGAACATGATCTCAGGACATCGGCATGAAACCGCCCCGCCACATTCGCCTCGGGGCGGACGGCATGCGCGCGGGGGCTCGGGAAAACGATGAGCGGCGCGGCGTATTTCCGCTACGGCGAAAAAGAAACGGACTATCTCAAATCGAGGGACAAAAGACTGTCGCAGATCATCGACCGGATCGGCCCCATCCGCCGCCCCGTCGACGGCGACCTGTTCTCGTCCGCGGCGCGCCACATCGTCGGCCAGCAGATCTCCACGAAGGCTCAGCAGACCGTGTGGGCGCGGATGAGAGGCGCGCTCGGCGAGGTGAACGAGCGCACCGTCCTCGCGGCGGGCGCCGGCGCGCTGCAAGCGCTGGGCATGACTTTCAAAAAGGCCGAGTACATCGCCGACTTCGCCGCAAGAGTGCGTTCGGGCGCTTTCGATCTGGACGCCGTGGAACGGATGCCCGACGCTGAGGCGATCGCGGCGTTGTCGTCGCTGAAAGGCATCGGCGTCTGGACGGCGGAAATGATCCTGCTGTTCGGCCTGCAGCGCCTGGATATTTTCAGCTTCGGCGACCTCGCCGTCCGGCGCGGGCTCCGCATGGTCTACCGCCACCGGGAGATCGGTCGCGAACGCTTCGAGCGCTACCGGCGCCGCTTTTCGCCCTGCGGCAGCGTGGCCAGCCTGTACCTCTGGGCGGTCGCCGGCGGCGCGATTGCGGATCTGAGCGATCCCGCCGCGGCGAAGAAAAGGGAACGCTCCCACACAAAGAATCAGGAGGATTGAAAATGACGTACACAAAATATTACGATTCGCCGCTCGGCAGAATGCTCATGGCCGCCGACGGCGCGGCGCTGACGGGGCTGTGGTTCGAGGGACAGAAACATTTCGCCCGCACGCTGACGGAACGGCGCGCCGAGGGCGACCTGCCCGTGTTCGCCGAAACGGCGGCGTGGCTGGACACGTATTTCGCGGGACAAAACCCCGGCCCCGTCCCGCCGCTTGCCCTGCACGGCAGCGATTTCCGCCTGGCCGTGTGGGACGCGCTGCTGGCTATTCCCCGCGGATCCGTGACGACTTACGGCGACATCACCCGCCAGATCGCCGCGGAGCGCGGGCTCAGCCGCATGTCGGCGCAGGCCGTCGGCGGCGCGGTCGCCCACAATCCCATCTCCGTCATCGTGCCCTGCCACCGCGTCGTCGGCACTGGCGGCAGCCTGACCGGCTACGCCGGAGGCATCGCCAGAAAGCAGGCCCTGCTGCGCCTCGAAGGCGTCGACCTGAGCCGCTTCTTCGTCCCCAAAACGGGAACGGCACTGTAAAAAGCGGTCCGTCAAAATTCGAAAAACGCCGCCAACGGCTGACTTTACTTTATTGCTGTTCCGCGCGGAACGGCAAAAGATCGCGCCGCGCTTTCCTGGCAAAAGGAGAACGCGGCGCGGCTTTTTGAAAAGACACCTTCGGCATGACGGGGTCCCGCAATGTCATTCGGGAGGAATCGCGCCCTCTCACGTTCGCGGCCTTGCAAAAAGTCCCGAATCTGTGCCAGATTCGGGACTTCGATTTTCTCAGGACAAAAGTCGTCTAGTCGGCAGCTTTCTTGGCGGCTTCGATTTCTTCGGCCGTGGCGTCGGCGTCGCGCAGATAGCGGCCGATGCCGTTTCGCATGATATCTTCGTAGGAAGGCATGTTGATGATCACGATCTTGCGCTCGCCTTCGGGGCCTTTCGCCAGCATCCGCTGCGCCGTGGCGTCGTCGATCTTCAGCGCCGCGTCGGGCTTCAGCTCGCCGAGGTTCTTGGGATAACCGCCGTACTCGTTGCGGGCGTCTTCGCCCAGGTCGGAGTAGATCTCCGCCAGAGACAGATCGGTGGCCACGTTGCGGCCGGTGCGCTCGTTCAGAGTGACGCCCTCGCTCTTGTAGTCGACCTTTAGCAGCTTGTCCTCGAGCAGATGGCGGTACACTTCGTCCTTGCCGTCGATGATCAGCTCTTCATAGGTGACGCCGCGGGCGGAACCTTGGCTGGGGTTGGGCGTCTCCGACAGGAAAGCGATGGCGGGCGTGTAGTCGCCGAGCTCGCGGTGCGAAAATCCGTGCAGCGGGATGGGCGAGATCTCGACGCGCATCCTGATGTTCTGCTCCTCGAGCATCAGCGCCATCTCGGAGGTCAGGTCGATGCCTTTCTGGTGCACGCAGATGGCGTTGACCAGGGGCTTTTCGGGCGGAGCCTCGTGATGGTCGATGATCATGTCGGCGCCCTCGTCCCAGCACATGCGGTTGAAAGCGTAGGCGATCTGCTGGGTCAGCAGGCCGTGAGGATTGCCGGGATGGGCGCGGTCAAGGTTGCGGATCTCGTCGGCGGCCAGATTCTGCCCCGAGGGATAATGCAGGTACATGTCGGGGTCGGGGAACTGATCGACGGGGTTGGAACCGCGGTTGCCGTAGCGGAAATAGCGGACCTTGCCGCTGGGCGTGGCGATGTGGAAATAAGGCACATGACCGAGACCGGGCTCGCAGGTGCTGAAGCCGGAGTTGTTGGAGTGAGGCACCACCATGATCTTGCCCTCGGTGACCACGGCGTTCTCGACGAAGAGAATGGCCGCCAGCAGTCCGCCGGGCTCGGTAGGATGCGTGCCGCCCATGATGATGAAATTCCCGCCGGGCTTGCCGCTGTCAAGGACGTAAACCTTGGAGTCGCCGTTGGTCCCCTTCAGGAAGGGATTGTAATCGCTCAGCATCTTCACGTCGGTGACGCCGGGACCCTTGTAAATGGGCTCGACGTTGAACTGATAGCGGAATTCCTTGCCGACGGTGAAGATTCCGGCGCCGAGTGCGGCCGCCAGGATCAGTCCGGTGAGGAAATTGCCGCAGCCTTTTTTCGCAGAATTGTTTTCAGACATTTTTCATTCTCCCTCTTGAACCGATCAGTGAAGCAGAAACAGACGCAGAAGGAAAGGAATAAGGAGGATGGCGCAGCCGATCTGCTTGGCAAGGCTCTTCTGGGTGAACAGGTTATAGATGAACAGCGCCGAGAAGAAGGCGACCATGACCAGGTAGGCGTACTTCATGATAATGTACTGGATTGCCATAGTGAGAAGACTCCTCTCTTACTTCAGGGGAATGCCCAGACCGCGCAGGAAGACCACGATCTCGTTGGCATAGACCATGACGACAACGCTGAGAATCAGCGACAGGACGGCGGGGAGAACGCATTTTTTGAGCATCTTGCCCTGATTCTCAAGCCCTACGGCGCGAGCGGCAAACTGCGCGGAAACGGAAGTCGGCGGCAGCAGCGCGCCTACGCACATGATCAGAGTCAGGGCGGAGGTGACCCAGATCGCGTTCTTGTTCGTGAAGGCCATGATCAGAGGGATGCCGAGCACGCCGGCACAGCCGAAGGGCATCAGCAGACCGCCGACGATGGGCGCGACGACCGCGATGGACAGATAAAGCAGCGGCCCCTTCAGTCCAAGAGCGCCGAGCACCGTAGCGCCGCGGGCGCCGGTCAGACCCATGATCTGAATCATCATGCCGACGGCGGCAAAGAGCGCCATGACCTCGACGGACTCGGACATGGACTGGACGGACACCTTCCAGAAATTGATCTTCTTTTTGCTGCACAGCAGCGCCATGACGATGCCCATGCAGAACACCAGCGGCGTGCCGGGGTCGATCTGTGGATAATAACTCTTGACGATCATGTAACCGATCAGGAACACCAGCGGGAACTGAGGCAGGAATCCCTTCACCGCGGGATCGCCGGGAATCTTCGCGAGAACGGCTTCCTTGTCGACCGTGCTGACCGAGCGGCGAGCGATGTACAGCACCGAGAAGACGGCCAACGGCAGCGTCAAAATCAGCAGCGGGATCGCAAACCCCTCGTAAGGCATGTAGACGCCCGTGCCGATCAGCATAGCGGGCACATTGACGGGCGGCGCCACCATGCCGAACAGTGAGCCGAGAGCGATGATCGCCGCGGCGTCATCGCGCGAGACGCCGATCTCCAAAAGAATGGGCAGCACGAGCACGCCGGTGCTGAGGACCGACGCGGGGGCCGAACCGGTGAGCATGGCCGGCAGCATGATCAGGATCATGATCAGGATCAGCAGAAGCGTGGGCGATTTGTGGAAACCGCCGACGATCTCGCGGGTCAGCAGATTCAGGGCGCCGTTCTCCTTGAGGATGCTCATGAAGAGCATGCCGGCCGCCACCGTCAACATCAGGTTGAGGAACAGCATGGAACCTTCCATGAAATGCCTCAGCAGCGACGGCACGGTCTCGCTGTTGCCGACGAATATGCTGGCGATGGACGTGAAGTAATCGCGTTTCAGAAGGGGATCGGTCATGCCGCCGACGACGGCCCCCGCGATCGACGCGACGACCAGCAGAACGGCGACGGGGATCTTACGCATGAACGAACCTGCCACCAGGATCGCCAGCATGACGCCCAAAACGATTAACGAATTGGTCATTCTCTTTCGTACCTCCAGAAAGGTAAAACTGTGACTTCGGCTTCGCTGCCCCACGGCAGCACTCTCACGCGCGGAACTTCGAACCGTCCGCCGCGTTCCGTCCGCGACCGCGGACGGAACGACGGCAGACCGTTATTCACTGACGGGATGGATCCTCTTTCCTGGGCAGGAACTTTGCGGGCGGATCGTAGAGCCCGCCGGACCACTCCACCAGCTCCATGATGTTCTTGGCAGCCAGTCGGTCGCGGGTCGCCGTGGCTACGTCGATGCCAAGATCGGCGGGCGTTTTGACGATGCCGAGCTCGCGCATCCGGCGGCGCTCTTCCTCGCTGCCCTGCAACCCCACGGGAGTTTTGCCGGCGACGCTGCGGATGGCGGCCCGGCGTTCTTCGATATCGCGGCAGCGGTGCAGATACGCGATGCCCTGCTCGGTGACGATGTGAGTGAGATCGTCGCCATAAATCATGACGGGCTCGATGGGTAGGTTGGCGTTTTTCATCAGTTTCTCGGCGTCAAGATGCTCCACGAACGCGGGGATCTCCTTGAACTGGCCGGGATTCTTCGTGTCCCTGATCTTGGCGACCGTGTTCAGAATCTGCACGACCAGGCGGCGGCCGCGGTGCAGATCGGGGCCGATGGCAGCGGCCTGGGCGCCGACTTCGGCCCCCGCCTTGAGCCATGCCGCCGTCGAGTGACGACGGCCGCGTGAATCGCAGCCCATGTTGGGCGCGCCGCCGAAACCGGCGACCTTCGTCGCCGTGGCCGTGCTGCTGTTGCCGTAAGGATCGATCTGCAGCGTCGCGCCGACGAACGCATCGATGGCGTAATGGCCGGCGACCTGCGACATGCAGCGGTTCGACCGCATCGAACCGTCGGGGCCGATGAAGAACACGTCGGGGCGGGCCGCCACATAGCGTTCCATGCCCAGTTCGCCGCCGAAACTGTGGACCGACTTGACCCAGCCCGACTCGATGGCGGGAATCAGCGTCGGATGCGGATTGAGGATCCAGTTGGAACAGATCTTGCCCTTCAGCCCCAGTTCCTCGCCGTACGTGGGCAGCAGCAGTTCGATGGCCGCGGTGTCGTAGCCGACGCCGTGGTTCAGGTTCTGGATGCCGTACTCGGCGTAAATGCCCTTGATGGTCATCATCGCCGTCAGCACGCGGGCGTCGGAGATCTTGGCGGGATCGCGAGTGAACAGCGGCTCGATGTAGAACGGCCGGGGCGACGTGACGATGAAATCGACGAAATCGGCGGGAATGTCCACGCGAGGCAACTTGTCCACGATCTCGTTGACCTGGACGACGACGATCCCCTGGCGGAACTTGGTGGCCTCGACGATCGTCGGCGTATCCTCGGTGCTGAAACCGGTGTAGAGATTGCCCTCTCGATCGGCGGCATCGGCCACGACCAGCGCCACGCGGGGCGTCAGATCGAGGAAATAGCGGCCGTAAAGTTCAAGATAGGTGTGAATGGCCCCGAGATCGAGCTTGCCGGCGCCGAGCAGCTCGGCGATGCGGCCGGACTGAGGCCCGGAGAACGAAAAATCGAGTTTCTTGGCGATGCCCTTTTCGAACACGTCGAGGTGTTCGGGCAGCGTCAGGACCGACTGCACCATGTGCAGACCATGCACTTTGGCAGGATCGACGGCACACAGGCATTGGGCCAGAAAATCAGCCTGCTTCTGATTGTCGCCTTCGATGTTGACGCGGTCAAAAGGGCGGATAACCGCTTCGAGCAGAGCCACGGCATCCTCCGCCCTGACGACCTTGCCGCTGCCGACGATCTTCGCCGCCGCGGCAAGACGCTCGTCGGTATCGCGCTTGATCGTATCCCATGTGCGGGAAGTATCATGATTGATCATCGTCTGAAGTCTCCTTGAAATTTTTTGCAGTCCTCCGCTTCCCTTGCGTATTTCCTACACAAGAGAGAAGAATTCGCACAGTGCCGCACTCGGACAGGATGACGGGCTGCGCAATGCGTAATCTCCAGCGTCGTGTCGGCAAAAAAGCCGAAAAAGAGCGGGACCGTTCTCCAACAACGCTCGAAAAATCCGCGTCTGCCCCGTTAAAACGTCATGACTCACTCCCACGGAAGAAGAATGAGTCATGACGTTCAGATTCTATGCTTCTGAATTACTTGAGCATCTCCGGCATGATCTTGCGAAGATCGCCGGTCTTCTGAATCGTGTACATGGGAACGTTCTTCTCAGTGCTGAGGTTGGTAAAGTAACCATCAGCATTGCCGTCCTCACGAACGATCATGAAGTTGGCGTCGCCGGCGAAAGTCAGGAAAGGCGCCGAATTCGGACCGCGGCGGTCGGGGCCGCCGATGTGGAGCGCCACGACGTACGCGTTGTTCTTCTTGGCTTCGGCGATGAGCTCGGTGCAGCGGGCCAGCTCGGAAGGAATGTCCAGACCGGCGGCGCCAAGCCCCTTGCCGCTGCCGCCGAGAACCACAAACAGCGTCTTGTACTTCGTCCAGTCAACGTCTTTGGCAAAAACCGCCATCTCGTAGTCGACCTGATACTTTTTCGTCATCAGCTTCACGGCGTTGGCGTCCTGACTCTGGCCAAAGGGGGTCAAAAGGACAGGCTGCTGCACCGTGGGAAGCGCCGGCTGTTCGGCAAAGGCAGCCGCGCCGAAAGCGAGAAAGCTGGCGCAAAGAAGCGCCGCAAGCGTAAATTTCTTCATCGTTACGAAAATCTCCTTTAACGGATAGATTTGAGCGCTAGGCAAGAGAAACTTACCAGGCGAAGGTGTAGGCGTTTCTGGTCGGATCGGCGCCGACGCTCCAGAAACCGTTCTCGCGCACGCCAAGGCCGAGAGAACCGGTGTTGGTCACGGGAACCATCTTGTAGCCCATGGCCTTCAGCTCGTCGAGCACCTTGGGATCGACCTGGGTCGGGTAGTTGACCATATAGGAAATCTGCTTGGGATACTTGTTCAAGCTGGCCGTGTCGCCGGCGGCGTCCGTGGCGATGCGGGGAGTCTCGACGGCCGCCTGGGGACGCATGCCGAACTCGACGACGTTCAGGAAGCCCTGGACCTTGGTCTGTTCCTGACGGTCGGCGTTGGGCGTGCCGAAAGCCATGTAGGGTTCGCCGTCCTTCAGAGCGATCGAAGGCGTGATCGTCTGCACGGTGCGTTTATGAGGCGCCAGCGCGTTGGGCAGATCCATGTCGGGCGAGTACTGGATGCGGCGGTCGTTCATCATGATGCCGTGCACCATCATGCTGGAGCCGAAGAAATGGTTGATGGAGTGCGTCACGGCCACGATGTTGCCTTCGGCGTCGCAGACGAACATATGCGTCGTGTCGGGCCCCTTCTTCTCGTAGTCGACGAAATACTTCTGGTCGCCCAGCGGGATCTCGTCGACGGCCTTGTTCATGTCGATCTGCTTGGTCATTTCCTTGGCGAACTCCTTGGTCAGGAGCGCGGCGGGGAACTTGTGGAAGCGGGGATCGGCGCTGAAGCGGTTGCGGTGGTTGATGGCGATCTGCAGAGCCTGGGTGAGGACGTTGATGTAATCCTTGCTGTTGTGCCCCATGGCCTTGAGATCATAGTTCTCGAGCATGTTGAGCGTCTCGATCAGAACGGTGCCCTGGCTGTTGGGAGGCGTGCAGTACACGTCGATGCCGCGGTAGTTGGTGGTGATGGGCGTGGTCTCCTCGGCGTGGAACTCGTTGAAGTCCTCGATGGAGAAATCGCCGCCGTTTTCGTTGTTCCACTTGACGATCTCTTCGGCGACAGGGCCGCGATAGAAATAGTCATCGGCCGCCTTGAAGCCGTCGGCAAGCGTCTTGCCCTCGGCCGCCTTGGCCGCCACCTCGCCCATCGTCTTCATCAGATCGGCATAGTCCTTGTTCACGTAGACGTCGCCGGCTTTCAACGCTTTGCCGTTGGGGAAGAACACCGCCTTGGCCTGATCGTTCATGGGGCCGGCGTTCTTCTCGATCATGTTGGCCAGGAAATCGTCGACGATAATGCCGTTCTCGGCCATGTCAACCACGGGAGCGAGGATGTCCTTCAGAGGCATCGTGCCGTACTTGGCAAGGAACGTCATCCAGCCCGACCACTCGCCGGGGATGTGCATGGAGAAAATGCCCTTGGCGGGGATCTCGGCGTCTCTCTCAAGCTGCTCCTTGGCCTTGTTGGGGGCCCAGCCGGTGCCGTTGAAGCTGAAAACCTTCTTGTCCTTGGCGGAATAGCCGATCAGCTGCAGGTCGCCGCCGAAGATATGGCACATCATGACCTCGCTGTAGCTCTGAGCCGCGGCCATGGCCAGCGCCGCGTCGAACGCGGTGCCGCCGGCCTGCAGAACCTTCATGCCGGCCAGTGCCGCGGCGGGACTGCCCGCATGGGCGACGGCGCGGCCGCTGATCGTGGGACGAGTCTGCTTGTACATCAGATTCGCGCTCGCGCTGCCGGCCAGAACGCTCAGGCCAAGCGCAACTGCTGCCAAAACCTTCTTGTTCATCGTACTTCCTCCTCATAAAGATGAAATACTTCCCTCTGCTCCATCCGGAGCGCCCTTGCCAAAAACTCTATATGCCAGCCCGAAATGATCTCAGGGGACATACGAAAGGTTATAACAACCTGACGAAATTCTAGCACAGGCCATTCAATGAAATTGTCATTGAAGCTAACTGACATGTTGTGAACCTAATTAAAATACAGCGCCGGTTCCCTTAAGAAACGGAAACGGCTTATGCTTTCTTTTTCCGAAACGGAACCGTTATTTTCGTCGCCCCCCGGGCACAAAGCGACGCGACGCATCTTCGCGATGAAAAGCGGACGTGACGGGCGCCGACTTCAAAAACACACTCAAACCCGTTTTTTTCTTCACATGGACAGAAACGACTCTCCGAGGAAACGCGTCGATCGCTCCTCTCCTTTCATCCCCGACACGCGGTCCATTATAAGCAAACCGCACTCATGCGTCTAATACATCAATTATATATCTCTTATGCTTCAAATTTATGATCGTGGTTTTGTTTTCGCAAGAAAAGGGCCTTCGCGATCTTTGCTTGCCCGTTACAAAATTTTCACCCCCCTTTTCATTTGCGGCGCGTCGCCAAACAAACTTCTCGCTTGACGATGCGCATCACAGCATCATCGTGTTGTATGAAAAGACGTGCTCGCGCCATTCCGCGCCCACGGCGTATTCCCAGAAGAGCCTCATGCCGCCGGTGAAGGAACTGCTTTCGCGCCGCAGCATGTAGACGTAACGCGCCACCTGCAGACGGCGCACCGGCACGACCATGATGTCATGGTTTTCGCGATTGGCCGCCAGCAGCGAGCGCGCCACAAAGCCGACGCCGGCGCCGAGCGTCACCGACGACAGCACGTCGTTGTTGCCCGACACCTGCATGACGACGTTCATCTGCGCCAACGACAGGCCGACGCGGTTCAGCGCCTGAATCAGCAGGCGCATCAGATTGCCCGAGGCGTCGCGCACGATCAACGGCAGGCGTTTCAGTTCGCGCAGCGTAATCGGTCCCGACAATCCCATGCGGAGCGGAGCGATCAAAACAAGCGGGTCGTAAAAGAACCGGTCGAAAACGATGCCCTCGTCCTGCGGTCGAGTGCCGGTCACGCCGAGATCGAATTCCCCTTCTTTGAGGCGACGCGCCAGTTCGGTACCGCGAAACGTTTTGACCTGTACCGTAAGCGTAGGGTTCTCCTCGCGGAATTTATTGGTCAGCACAGGCAGGAGCGAGCTGCCCGGCGTCGGCGTGACGCCGATTCTGACGGGCGTCTGCGGCGCATCCGACGACAGTGTGACGGCCGACAGCATGCCCCGATAATCGGCCAGCGCCTTTCGAGCGAACGTGGCAAAGATCTCGCCGGCCGCCGTTGGGCGAACAGGGCGCCGCTGCCCGGGCGTGCGTTCCAACAGTCTCTGCCCTACTTCCGTCTCCAGCGCGCTCAGCGAAGCCGTGATGCTCGGCTGGCTCAGGTGCAGCAAACGTCCGGCGGCGGCAAAAGAACCGCAGCTCAAAATCGTCGCAAAAAGGTGAAGTTGTTCGAATCGCATCTGTCGGTCTCTCTTCTCTCGAAAATTTCTTATTGAAAAAACTTATAACTTCTAAAATCAAGTATACACGCGCGGGACGATTTTGCCAGCCTTCAGAAAAATTAAACATACGTTTTTTCGATAGGTTATTCGCAAAACGCAAAAAACGGATACCTCGCAAGTCTTTGATTTTACTGGACTTGGCTGATATATTGAGACCGTGGACGAAATGGCGTTCACACATACGAAATTATTCAACAGGGGGACGATCATGATGAAAAAGAGCGTCTTAGCAAAAGTTGTGTCTGTCGCCGCGCTGTTCATCACATGCGGTGTGGCCTTCGCCGCCGGCAAATACGACGACTGGCCGGAAAAGGATATTCACATCGTCTACTACACCCGCCCAGGTTCGGGCGGCGACACGTTCCTTCGCAACATGGCCGTCGCCGTCAAGGACAAGCTGAACGGGCACAACATCGTGATCGAGAATCTTATCGATCCTTCCGGCGCCGTGCCCTGGGGGCGCGTGCAGAGAGCGCCCCAGGACGGCTACACGCTGGCCTGCCTGAGCACCACGGTGGTCACCGCCGACCTGATCGGTCATTCGCCCGTCAAATACCCCGACTTCGCCTATGTCTGCGCGCTGGGCAACGATCCTCAGTACGTTTTCACCCGCAAGGACATGCCTTTCAACACGCTGCCCGAGCTGATCGAATACGCGAAAAATAACCCCGGCAAACTCAACTGGGGCACCGCGGCTCCCACCAGCGCCAGCACGATCTGCTCCGCCGAGATCATCCGCACGACGGGGATCGACGTGAACCGGATCGTTTTCGACACCGGCAGCGACACGCTGGTCAACATTCTTGGCGGCTTCTGCGACGTGGGCGTAGGCGAATACGTCGACATGCGTCCGCAGGTCGAAGCCGGCAACCTCAAGCTGATCGCGCTGCTTGCCAAGGAGCGCAACAGCCTCAACGTGCCCACCACCGTCGAGAACGGATTCAACATCGTTTTCGAGCGTCTGCGCGGCCTCGCCGCTCCCGCTGGCACCGATCCCGAACTGGTGGCCCGCATGGCCGAAGTTTTCAAGGTCGCCCTTGACGACGAGAAGTTCAAAAAGTATCTGGCCGACGAGGCTATCGAGGGCAAGTTCGTCGATGGCGCCGCGTTCCTCGCCTCCTATGACGGCGTGGCCGCGACCATCAAGGACAACGAGGCGGCTCTGCGCGGCAAGAGAAACTAGTTTTGTCGAAATGCCGGCAGATTCGCCGCCGCAGCGCGGCGAGTCCGCTCTTTCGTATCGAAATCGACGGTTCGCCGCGATTTCGGGAACTGATTTTTATTTTTCGTTCAAGGAGGAATCCCTTTGAGCAGTTTTCTCAGCAAGGATCGCCTGATCGGTATCTTTTGCTTCGCCTTTGCCGGTTACGTCTGGTACGAAGCGGGGACGTTCCCCGCATCCGACTTCGATGCAGTCGGTCCCACGCTGTATCCGCGTTTTCTCGCCACGGTCATCGGCCTGGCGGCGCTGATCATTTTCCTGAAGGCAAAGCCCGAAAACGCCGCCGGCGCTTCGCGTCCAAAGTACGGATCGTTCCTGTACGTGATCCTGCTTTCTGCCGCCTACGCTACCCTGCTGAATCCGCTCGGTTTTATCCCCACGACGGTTCTGTTCCTGCTGTGCATGGTGATTTACTTCGACCCCAGCGAGATGAAGGTCCGGCTGCGCAACGCCGCGCTTTATGCGGTGCTGTTCAGCGTTTTCCTGTATCTTTTCTTCGCCAAACTGCTGGGCGTGCTTTTGCCCGATGGCATGCTTCACGGGCTGCTCGGCTGATTTCAAGGAGGTTTTTCTCATGTTGACTCTTTTCGGTCAGGGGCTGATGCAGGCCGCGACGCCTCTCAACATCATGTACATCGCTTTCGGCGTCATCTGGGGCATCATCGGCGGCGCCATTCCCGGCATTTCCGCCTCGGTGGCCATGTCGCTGTTGCTGCCGCTTACGTTCGGCATGGATCCCGCACATTCGCTGCCCATGCTGGCGGCCGTTTACGTGGGAGCGGAGTACGGCGGCTCGATTCCCGCCATTCTGATCAAGACGCCCGGCACGGGCGCCGCGGCGGCCACAGTGCTCGACGGTTACGAGATGCAGCGCAAGGGGCTGGGCGGCAAAGCACTGTGCATTTCGCTGTATGCCGGAGTCGTTGGCGGGTTGGTTTCGGTCGTCATTCTGGTGTTTTCCACGCTGCCGCTGGCGCGTTTCGCTCTGAAGTTCGGACCCAGCCAATACTTCTGGATGGCCATGATGGGGCTTTCCATCGTCGGCGCCGTGTCCGGCAAGGATCCCATGAAAGGCATCATCTCCGCCGCGTTCGGCCTGTTCCTCGCCATCATCGGCATGGACAAGTTCACGTCGACGCAGCGTTTCACGTTTGGCGTGTTCCGGCTTTCCGAGGGGCTTGACCTGATTCCCGTGCTGGTCGGGCTGTTCGCCCTGAGCGAGGTGTTCCGCCAGATTTTTTCGGGCGAGATTTTCAACGTCATCAAGGACAGGATCAAGATGACCTACCCCAGCAAGAAGGAGCTCGCCGGCGTCACTCCCATCGTTCTGGCCTGCGGCGCCATGGGATCCGTGGTCGGCGCTCTGCCCGGCGCAGGGGCCACGATCGCCTCGTGGATCGGGTATTCCGAGACGAAGATGTTCTGCAAGAACAATGAGACGTTCGGCACTGGCGACATCCGCGGCGTCGCCGCTCCCGAGTCGGCCAACAACGGCGTCCCCGCCGGCGGCCTGATTCCGCTGCTGGCGCTCGGCATTCCCGGCTCGAATTCGACAGCCATTCTCATGGTGGGATTCAGCCTGGCGGGCATCTCTTGCGGCCCGATGCTGTTCATCAATCAGCCGGCTGTCCCCTATGGCCTGATGGCCAGCATGTTCGTGGCGCAGATCGTGCTGCTCTTCGTGGGGCTGATGATGCTCCGTCCCTGCGTGTATATCACCTCCATCAAGAAGATTTATCTCACCTCGGCCATCATGCTGTTCGCCTTCATCGGCGCGTTCTCCACGACCAACAACATTTACTCCGTCATTCTCGTGCTGGTCTTCGGCCTGATCGGTTTCGTCATGAAGGAACTGGGGTTCGCGCCGGCGGCCACGGTGCTCGGCTTCGTTCTCGGCGAACTGGTGGAGGGCAACCTGCGCCGCACCATGCAGATGTCCCGCGGCTCCATGGATATTTTCTTCGCCGGCGGTCTGAACAAGTTCTTCATCGCTCTGACGATCCTCGGCGTGCTGTTCCCCTACATCTCCAAGTGGATCAGCTCTCGCCGCAAGGCCGCGGCTTAAAGCGGAGGCTTCCCCGATGGCGGATTTCGACTTCAGCCACGAAGCCTTCTATGACAACCACACGCACCGTCTGTTTATGGACAGGACATCCGTCACGGCCGAAGAGTTTGCGCTCAACTACTATCACGGCGTGCGCGACGCCGAAGACGGCGCGGGGAATCCCTGTCCGTCTGCCGCAGCGTTCAGCCACATGCCGTACCAGAGTGTCGTGCAGACGCTGGTTCACGTCATGTCGCACCGATTCGGCTGCGAAGAGTCGCTGCAAGGCGTCGTGGCCTTCCGCAACAGTTGCACGAAAACGCCCGAGGAATTGCGCGGCTACACGCGCATGCTCTACGCTGACCAAAAGGTCTGCGGCTGCACGCTCGACTGCGAGCTGCCCATGGGACACCGCGACACGATGTGCTTCCCCTGCCGCGTGAATCGGCTGTTTCAGTATGAGAACGTATTTACCGGACAGCTCCAAACGGCGGATTCTTACAAAGCGCTGTTGGATCAAGTGCTGCAAAGTATTAACGACGCGGTTCGGCAGGGGTTTGCCGGACTCAAAGGCCATATCGGCGAAAAGTTCGGCGGCATGGCCGTGCGCAACATAACGGCGCAGGAGGCGGAAAAAGCCCTCGCCGCCGCGAAAGCCGGCAAAAAAGAAGCCGTCGACACGGTGTATCACGCCATGTTCCCCCATATTCTCACGATCTGTCAGGATTTGAACGTACCATTGCATCTTCATTCCGGCAGCACGGGATTCAAAAATCGCACCGACTTCTATCAGGTCGATCCGATCCTGATGGCTCCGTTCCTCAAGGAAAAACGTTTCTTCCATGCAAAAATCGTTTTCCTGCACCAGAGTTTTCCGTTCACGCGCAACGCCGCCATCATGGCCTGCAATTTCCCCAACGTGTACCTCGACCTGAGCCAGACGCTGCCCTGGCAGCCGCTGCTGTTCGCGCGCTGCCTCGAAGACGCGCTTTCGATCACGCCGCACGACAAGATCATGCTCGGCACGGGGCAGCACTGGTACGCCGAAATGGTCTGGCTCGCCGCCTTCATTGCCAAGAAAGCGCTGGCGCGCGTCATGAAACAGTTCGCGGAAGACGGCCTGCTTTCCGAACGCCAGGCGAAAGCCAGCGCCCGCATGGTGCTGAGCGAGAACGCGCTGAAACTTTACGGACAGAAGAGCTGATTCAAGCTTTGCCGCATGCGGTGAAAAAAAAAGAAAAGGCCCTTTCAGATTCGCGACGAAGCCTGAAAGGGCCGATTTTATTTCACGTGCATCACATCTGATCGTCCAAGGAGGAATCCCTGTATGTACAGTAAAAAATCACGAGCCGCGGTCTTGCGCGATCTCTTCAGAAACAATCGGGTCGTCGTCGCGCCTGCCGCAGGCGACGCGCTTGGCGCCCGCATGGTGGAGGACGCCGGCTTCGAGGCCGTGGTCGTCAGCGGGTCGTCCATGTCAAATCTCGAACTGGGCAGCGCCGACGTGGGCATCCTCTCCTACGGCGAACTGCGCAACAACTTTCTCAATATCCTCGGCGCCACGACGATCCCGATGATCGTCGACGCCGACACGGGGTACGGCGGCACGCTGCCCATCTACCGCATGGTGCGCGAGTACGAGGCCCTGGACATCGCCGGCATCCAGATCGAGGATCAGGTTTTCCCGAAGATGTGCGCCTATTACAGCAACACGGCCGTGGTCAGCGCCGAGGAAATGGTGGAACGTCTGCGCGCCGTGTTCGCCGCGCGTTCCAATCCCGATTTCTTCGTGATCGCCCGCACCGACGCGGCCAAGTCGCTCGGCTTCGACGAGGCGCTGCGCCGCGCCCAGATCTATCGTAACGCCGGAGCGGACATGATTTTCATCACCGTGCCGCCCAAGGCCGAGGACATGAAGCGCATCGCCGCCCTGCCCTTTCCCGTCTGTACGAGCGTCGTCGAAGGCACCGTCAACGAGGACTTCACCGTCGACCAGCTGGCGGACATGGGATTCAAACTCGTCAAGTTCCCGCAGACGCTGATCCGCGCTTCCATGAAAGCCATGCACGACGCGCTCGCGAGCCTGCGCGCGACCGGCGGCACAAAAGCCTACCGCGGCCGCATCGCCACGCAGAAAGAGCGCGGACTCTACACCCATATCGGCGATTTCAGCGATTTTCAGGCGCGGATCGGGAGAAACGGTTCTTTCACAGTCGAAGAGTAGCGATCGTTCGCCAATGTTCCACGTGGAACATCCGCATAAAAAACGCCCGGCGGTTCAGCAACCGCCGGGCGTTTCGTTATGATCGCCTTGCCTCGTTTTTTTCGTTTTCGCCTTTTTCCGGCGGCCGTCTCCGGCGCGCTTCGCCTAAAAATACGCGGGCACGCGCACCATGTCGCGGCCGATCTCGGCGAGCGTGGCCGCGCCGGTCATGAGCATGGTCCCCGCAAGCTCGGACTGGATTTTCTTCAGATAGATCTCCACGCCTTCGGCGCCGCCGCCGAAGGCCGACATGGTGACGGGGCGTCCGATCAGCACGGCGTCCGCGCCCAGCGCCAGCATTTTGAAGACATCGACGCCGCTTCTGACGCCGCCGTCGACGAAAATTTTCATGCGGCCGTTCACGGCCTGCGCGATCTCGGGCAGGACCTCCACGGTGGATTGAGCGTGGTCGAGCACGCGGCCGCCGTGATTGGAGACGACGATACCGTAGCACCCGGCTTCGAGGGCTTTGAGCGCGCCTTTGGCGGACATGACGCCCTTGACGATGAACGGCGTTTTCCCCGCGGCTTCGACGAGGACGCGCAGATCGGCGACGCTCTTGGGATAGACGGATTCGCCGCGCAGCTTCACGTTGACCAGTCCGGCCGCGTCCACGTCCATGGCCACGGCCATCGCGCCGGCGGCGACGGCGTCGGCCATGCGCGCGAGCGCCTGCTTCATAGCCCAGGGTTTGATGGTGGGCACGCCCCAGCCGTCCAGCGCCTTGATCGCCTCCAGCGGGCCGTAAAAGGCTTCGTCGGGCGAATCGCCGGTGAAGGCGGCGCTGCCGGCGGCGTGAGCTCCTTTGACGACGCGCTCGCCGTTGGCGCCCTCGCCGAGGTCGGAAGCGTAATTGAGCTTCATGCCGCCGATCGGCGCGGCGAACACGGGCATGGCGAACGCGCGTCCAAAGAACTCGCAGCTCGTGTCCTGGCCGCGATCGGCGTAGAGCGTGTCGAGCACGAGCTTCACTTCCGCGAGCGCGGCGACGTTGCGCACGAACGTGGCGCCGGTCCCCTTGCCGCCCACGCCGGGCACCTCGCCGCGGCAGGCGCGCCCGTCGCACACCGGGCAGACGCGGCACTTGGGCGCCAGAACTTTGCGCGCCGTTTCCAGCACTTCTTTGTAATCCATGATAAATCCCCCCGTAATAGCAAAATATCGAACAAAACTCCGTTTCCCCGCCGTCATTATACATCACGAGGCAAGCCCCAAAAGGGAGAGATCTCCACGGCGCAGAGGCGTTCCCGGCATTGCCGGAGAAATCGTCTCCGGCACAGGCGCTCGAAAACGGATTGGAAATGCCGCGCGTTTTTTTCCGCGTCCTGCCGCGTCGTGTCCCTCTCCACGAAAACGTCGCTTCGAGAAATGCCGCCCTTATTCCGGGACCGTGGGGGAAAGTTCGCGCAGCCGCTTCTCGAAGCGCGCCGCCGCGATCTCCGGTTCTTCCCAGCGGGTATCGACGGCACAGCGGATTTTGCGCCAGCGTTCGGAAATATCCTCGGGCATGAGAACGTGAAACTCGTAGCTGAGCATGTCGTCGTCGATCTCAAAGACCAACGCCCGCTCGCTCTCGTCCGGCGCCTCGTCGAGGAATCTGCGCCAGATGACGTCGAGCAGGCGCTCCTCGGCGGCGCGAAGCTGCGGCATCAGCGCTTTCATGGGGCGCGTCACGTCCGACAGGTACGCTTCGGCCGCATCGTGAAGCAGGCAGGCCAGCTGAACGCGCGCCGAAAAGCCGCGAACTTCCGCTTCGTATGAACAGGCCAGACTGTGCTGCGCCACCGAGTAAAAACGCCGCACGTGTCCGTTGCCGCGGCAGATCAGCGACAGGGCGTGGGCGATGTCTTCCGCCAGAATCTGTTCCGGCCGCGGCGCCAGCGGGTCGAAATGGATGCCGCCGTAAGTCGTTATATAGCTCATGCTTCACTCTCCTCGCGCTTATCCTGTGCAGGTCAGTATAACATCTTGCGCGCCCCGACTTCAACGGCCGGGAACAATGTCCGGCGTTCCGCTTTTGGTACGCTCTCGGCGGAAGGCCAAGCGGGCTTTCCAGCGCGCCGGTTTCGGAGCGGCGCGGAAGGTTTTTCGTTAGAAAGACGAATTTTCGCGCGCCATCTTTTTTAAACCTGATGCGGATATGCAGATGATATAAATAAAATTTAGTAATATTCTTTATGATGATTATAGATTGAAACGATTCCGAAAGGCTTCGCGCGCATGGACATTCCGGCGCGCCTGCTTCGATCGGCGAGAAAGGCGTGAACGTTTATGGCTTATGAACTGGGAATTCTCCTGGGCGATCAGGACAATCCGTTCTGGCAGGAACAGATTCTGTGGTATCGTCGCTATCTGCCCGAGTCGCCCTTTCACGCGCAGATCTTCTTTCCCGAAGACGCGCTCGATCCGGCGGCGCAGGCCGATCTGTGCAAAACGCTGCTGCGCAAAGGATTCGACGCGCTCCTCGTCAATCCGCTCGACGAGACCGCCGTCGCCCAGGCGGCGGCCGCCTCGCGCAGCCGCACCGTCGTCTTCGATTTGGGGCCGATGAGCGATCCGAAGCTGGCCCGCTCTCTTTCCAAATACCAGCCGCTGTCGCTCTGCGATTATCAGGAGCAGGGAAAGGCCTGCACGCAGGAGCTGCTCAGGCACGCGCGGAAGCTGCGCCGCTTCTGCTGTATCGGCGGACCGCAGCGGGCCCGGCAGAGCCGCAGCCGCGTCGCCGGAGCTCTCGCCGCGCTGAGCGGCTTTCCAGGCGTGGAAAAGCGCACGGTCTGGAGCGATTTTACCCGCGAAGGCGGCCAGAAGGCCATGTTCCATGTTCTCGAGTGGGAGCCCGACGCCGTGTTCTGCGCCAACGACTTGATGGCGCTGGGAGCGCTCGACGTCCTCCATTCTCACGGGATCGCCGTTCCCGTCGGCGGAGCGGACCGCATTCCCTCGGCGGAGTTCTCCGTCAAAACCGGCGACATGACGGCCACCGTCGGCCCCCGCGGGGACGATGTCGCGCTCGGCGTTATCCACGCCATGGACGACTTTCTGACGGCCGGCACCGTTTCCAGCGGATTTCTCGCCGAAAATCACGTGGTCACGAGGGAATCGCTGCAGCGCGAGCGGCGCGGCCGGCAGCGCTACATGCCGGCTTGGTAGCTTTTTTTCCTACGAGTACAAAACAAACGGCGCGGCCGCTCATGAAAAATTTTTCACGGGCGGCCGCGCCGTTTCGCGTTCAAGAGTCTTTTTTCACGTCGACAACATGGGTCCTCGGCTCGCCGCGCGTCCAGGCGCGCAGGTTGTCCCCGGCGATGCGCACGATGCGGTTCAGCGTTTCGGGCAGATAAAAGAATCCGGCCACGTGCGGCGTGATGATGACGTTGTCGAAACCCCACAGCTCGTCGTCGGCGGGCAGCGGTTCCGGCTCCGTCACGTCCAGAGCCGCGCCGCCGAGATGCCTGGCGCGCAGCGCCTTTTTCAGCGCCTTCGGGTCGACGGCGCTGCCGCGGCCGACGTTGATGAGGAAAGCGCCCTTTTTCATCAGGCCGAGGCGGCGCTCGTCCATGAGGTGTTCCGTCGCGGCGCCGCCAGGCAGAACCATGGCGACGATGTCGGCGCGGGGCAGCAGGGAGTCGAGCTCGTCGATGGCGTGCAGTTCGTCGAGATAATCCGGCTTCTCGCCGACGCGGCGGCGCACGCCGATGACGTGAGCGCCCAGCGCGTGCGCCTTGCGCGCGTAAGAGCCGCCGATGTCGCCCAGCCCGAGGACGAGGATCGTCGCCCCTTCCACGGAGATGATCTTGCCGCGCGCGCTCCACTCGCGCCGCGCCTGATTGAGCGCGTACTGCCCGAGGCGGCGCACCAGCGCGAACGTCAGCGCCAGCATGTGCTCCGACACGGTCAGCCCGTAAGCGCCCGAAGCGCTGGTGAGCCGGCAGCCCGGGGGAAGCGCGCCGGGGGATGCGTAGGGATCGGCGCCGGCGGAATTGAGCTGCAGCCACTCGAGCTTCGGCGCGTCTTTGGCCAGCTCCGGCGGCAGGTTGCCGATGACGACGTTCACGTCTTCCAGATCGGCGGCGCTCAGACCGCTCTCTTTATAGACGAACCGGCAGTCGAAATTTCCGCCCTCGGCCTGCTCCTCCAACCACGTCTTGTGTTCTTCCGTGACGGGCATCACGGTCACGAGAATCTTTTTCGTTGTCCTGCTCATTTTGGCCACTCCTTTTATTTGTGCGCGCCGTTTTTCATTTTGCGAAGACCGCTGCGGCAGCGGCTTTTCTTCCGCACGCCGAAAACGCCTGCCGACGTTTCAGGATCATTTTAGCAGGAGCTCCCCGCAAAAAGAAGCGCCGCTCAAAAGACGGACGGGATGCAAAATCCCCCACGCCATGAAGCCTGATCCATGTGTTATAGTGACGATATCATCACAGCGGCCATAGGCCGCGATCTTGCAAATGAGGTGATCCCGATGAAAAAACTGATGATGGTCCTGCTGGCGCTGGTGCTCGTCGCCACCGGCGCCGCCGCGTGGAAATGGGAATCCGTCGTCGGCTGGCTGCACACGAGCCGCGCGCGCGTAGACGCCACCGCCGCGGAAAAAGACGTGCTCGGCACGACCGCCAAAAACGGCAAGAAGATTCTCGTCGCGTATTTCTCCTGGGGCGGCAACACGCGCGCGGCAGCCCGCGCCATTCATGAAAAAATCGGCGGCGACATCTTCGAGATCCGCACCGAAACGCCCTACCCCGCCGGTTACAGCGACACCGTGGCTCAGGCCAAAAAGGAAAAAGCCGAAAACATCCATCCCCCGCTGACCGCCTCCGTGCCCGGCATCGGAGACTACGACCTGATCCTGCTGGGCTATCCGATCTGGTGGTTCGTGGAACCGATGCCCATCCGCTCCTTCCTCGACGCCCACAACCTCGACGGCAAAACCATCCTGCCCTTTGCCACCAGCGGCGGCAGTTCGATCCACGAGAGCGTCGAGAGCCTGCGGGCGTCAGCCCCCAAAGCCGACATCCGCGACGGTCATCTCTGCAACGTGACAAGCTCTATCGACGCCTGGCTCGGAGACGTCGAAGCGATGGCCGGCCGGCGGTAATCACACAGGTCAAGCCCGGAGGCTCATCGAGCACCCCGTCAGCCGTGCACCTCTCACAGGCTGCCTCTTTGGTGCGTCCTGCCGCGTTTGCGTAATCCCCGCGGCGCCCAAAATGACGATTGCATATTCGTACTTCAGATTCGCGTACTTCTCGTAAATCATCAGGCTGCTTTTACCTTTCAACTACCCATCACCTGCGATATGCTTATTTGGGCGGAACGCTCAGCAACATGTGAACGTGATCTTTGCATGTTTCCGCCCCAATATTTCAATTTCTTTGCACGCGCACAGTTTTCTCAGCATCAAAAAATAAAGGAGCGACAGCAGTATGATCTTGCTGTCGCTCCTTTATATATCTCGTTTTATTCTGCGAGCTCCTCTTCCTGCTCTTTGCAAATAGTCTCTTCTATATTAAACAGCGGAAGTTCAAGAATCGATATCTTTTCTTTATTTAGAAAATTCTCTGCGCCATCGTTATCATGGAAGAACAAAAAACGTTCGTCAGAAGCTTCATCGCCGAGTTCGTAGATCAATGAGATTTCAAAACTCAAGGATTGCTCTTGACCAAAATCGATGTTATACTGCTCTGTTTTGCCGTCGACGTAGCGGCAGACTGCTTCCTCAGATAATAATGCGTCACTTGTAGCGTCATCTTTCTCGACGTAACTGGCCATCACTTCGCACAGATTTGGAGAGATAAGTTTTTCCGGTATTTTTTCTTTGGTCTCTTCGTAATACGTGTAGTCACTCAATGACTCGTAGACGACTGGCGGAACATCACCTTCGTCGACAGACGAATCCCAGGTGCATGAACTAGGCGCACTACACCCATCGTCAAGTAAAACAATTCTATCAACATTGTTTGTGTTGATCAAAAGAACTTTGTTATTCATGCAAGGGATGACAAGATATCCGTGTCCGAGCCAACTATAAACCATGCTTCGCGTGGTTCCGGTAATCGGATACCAAAGATATTTCTCGGAAGATGAGGGGAGAATTCCCATATGCCCCCAGAACCCGTTTTCCGCTAATTCATCTCCTGCGCTGCAACGGTCAAGGGACGCTTCCCACCTTGCTATTTGAGGTGGGAAATAATTCGTCCCCAGGAGGCTCCGCACGCCTGTGCGCAAGGCATAGGCAAGGTCGCGAAGTTCAGAGATCTCAGCTTTTGCGCCGGCTTCAATTTCTTTCAGTCGCGCCGTCGATACTCCCGTACATTCGGCCAGCTGCTTCTCGTCAACTCGAAGAAGCTGCTTCAGGAGCCGGGTTTGATTGAATCGATTCGGGCTGTTTCCCATTAACATATCTGCGGAGATTTTCAAACCGTCAAGAACCTTTGTAATATGTTTTTCGTAATTCGTCTCGTTCGTAATGCCTGCGGACAAAAGCTTGTCCAAAGTCGGGCGCGATATGCCCGCGGCCTTGCAGAAACCAGCTTTCGTAAAACCACGTTCAAGCAATATCGATTCGAGTTTCGCTCCGACAGCGCTGCGCATATCAAACAAATCTGCTATCTCATACATTTTATCAGCCTCCTTTTGGGCCCAAGTATAGCCCGGCTCTCAAGATACGTCAATAAATATTTTACGTTTTTACATCAAAATATTTACATCAGCCAATCGTCAAAGTCACTGCAATGTAAATATCGAGCCATCGTTGCATTTAATCTGAAAGCTTCGGTGTGCATTAAGTTTGATGCGATTTCTCTGACGTGTTTTTAAAGGGATGGGCACTGAGAAAGCGTTTGACGTTGTCGGATCGCAAAAACGTCGAAAAATGTCTGGCGCAAGGAGTTTCTTTCGCGGAAATCGGACGGCGCCTCGATTCATGCCCCAGCCCAACCTCCCGCGCGAAAACATCCTGCAGCTCCCCGTCTGGTATATCCAGCGCCGCGGAACAGTTTTTCAGGTCGACACTCTTCAACAAATACAGAAAAAGCACATGGCTGAAGGATTTTTCGCTCTTCAAGCCATGCGCTCTTCAAGCCATGCGCTTTTCTCGTCAGTCTGTAAATCTCAAGAGATACCCGTCAGGATCCTGAACCAAAAACTCTTTCTGGACGATCTCCTCCGTCCCGCTTCTGTAGCGACTGGTCGATAATCTTCTAAACGGCTCGATCCCCGCAGTTATCACTTTATCGTAAAGCTCTTCCACATTGGAAACGGACATCTCAAAGTTTACGCCCCTGCCAAAGGGATATGACTATTTTTGTAAAAAGGCAATGTGTGTGGCAAGGGCAAAAAATCTTCTTACTTTTTCATTATCTTACTGGCTGAATATTACGTAACTCCTTTAAAATCAAGCATAGATAATTTTTATCCCAGCTGTCAAAATCAAGTGTAAGTTTATCCTGATTTATATAGTTAGCATATTTACATAATATCGGAATATTTTTAGAATCAATGGATATCGACTTATAAAGTCGGTTACGTTCGTGTCTATGTGAATCCCTATCATGGATATGTCGCTTCTCATATTCTGCAAGTAGCTGAAGAGTTGTACATTTAGCTAGCGCGTCTGTTTCGTCTTGTGCTAGTTCTTTTTGTAAATAATCATAAATTTTAATATTATATTCAGGACCTTGTTCACTAAGGCTACAACTTTTCCATTTTTTATATGCTATTTCTAATGTATAGAGCGATACAGCTTCACAAATAATTTCTTCAAACCAGCCAAGAATAAAATCCTTGTCGTATTTATGTTGCCGTATTATATAATGACAAAGCTCATGGGAAAGCTGAAAAATAGCCTGTGCCCAGCATTTTAATGAAGTTAGTTTTAAACGAATTTTAAGTGGAATTTCTTCAATCATTAACATGGGACACGATGAATTAGGATCATTGTAAATCTCACACTTTTCTGCAGTCTTGTATTCAGCACCCCAAATATCTCTAAATATAGACAATATAAAATCATTAATTTCGCGCAAATCACTTATATCACTGTCCATACTATTTACAACTTGAATGGATTGATCATTCACAATCATCCTCAACTCCTAACTTTTCAAGCCTACTAAAAAACGTAGAGTTTGCATTCCTTTGTCAAGACAACGATGGTAACAATGAGAAGAGCAAAGACAAAGAAAGAAGTACTCGACTAGGTACCGCACCTTATAAACGTGGTGATCTATAAACCACAGCCTAGTGTTACTGCTCTTAGAGAAAATGTCCGATGAGAAAGAATGTGTTCCTTGATAGCCTGTGAATTATAAGATTTATCGCCGATAACGTTGCTTCCCTTGATTTCTATATCTCGTGGAGAAAGAAAACGGCATGCAGGGCATCATGGTTGTTACCAGAACAGAGCATAAAAGCCGCGGGATTGCCTAGGACCTCTCTCATGGCATGGACCTTCATATTACGGCCTAGGCGATATGCCGACTGTTTTTTCTCGCCGTTAGCCCCCTGGTGTCCCTTGCAGGAAGTAGAATCAATAGAAATGTTTTCCCCGTTCACGTCGCGTCAAGGATTGTCCCCGGATATTTCCCGTTGTTTCCACAGCCGGAAGCGTGCATAAACTGCCTACCATTGCCATATACCATAGCGTTCAGGAAGCTCTTTCCACTACACCCTGTTTCCGGCGATCCACAGAAAGCCTTTCATTATTTTGCCGTTATCGTATTTTGCCGGACGTCTGCGTTTGCCTGACTCAAGGTGCGCCGACGGCGGAATATCCTTGATTCAACCACATCCGCTGCCAGTCAGTTCAGATCTTCTCCTTTCCACAGCTAAAGTTTAAATGCTTCGGACTCTTTGAGCAATATGACGTTATGACGTTTTTTCGACAAAACCTAATATGAGATACTGGGCCCCTCAGGACGTTAAACATTTTATGTCAAGCTGACTATATAAGAATCAGTCTTACCGATTTTTCACAAATCGGTAAGACATTTTTATTTATTTCAGACGCCAATGTTTTGAAGTGTTGTCACGCTGGATTTTCCCTTCACGTTCAAGTTCGCGAAGCAACGCAACGACCCAATATTGTTGGTTTGAAGATGTTGCATTAAGATATTCTCCCCAATCAAGACCACATGCTCGGAAAATTTCTGCCTGCTTCATTCCTTGTGCCAAGTTAGAGCAATCTTCATTTTTAAGCATAAATTCGTATACGAGATTTTTAATAGCCAACCTCAGTTCGGTTCCTTGTTTGAAGTAATCCATATCTTAAATTCCCTTGTTTTTCTTAATTTCCTTTATCAAACCTGAAGGATGACATTGCCTCAAATAGGAGGATAACATCGTACTTTAAGTCGTGGTAGCGCAACAATCATATTCGAAGATCATTCTGAACTTATAGATTGGCAACTTGTTTCTGCCATATAGAGAAAGACCACTATCTGTCAATTGAAGAACTAGCATCAATGTTAGTTCATACTGTTTATTGGTTGACTTGATTGAAACATTGAATGACAACTGCACTCCGAGGGAAATCCACAAAGCAAGTTACGCATACCGCACGGCAGTCGAAACCGTCCAGCATGACTGGACACCCTCGGGACGCTATCATCTTATTCCCACTCCACCGTCGCCGGCGGTTTGCTGGTGACGTCGTAGACGACGCGGTTGACGCCGCGGACTTCGTTGCAGATTCTTGTGGAGGCGCGGGCCAGCACTTCGTGGGGCATGCGGTACCATTCGGCGGTCATGCCGTCGCGGCTGGTGATGGCGCGCAGGGCGCAGACGCGGGCGTAGGTGCGCTCGTCGCCCATGACGCCGACGGTGTAGACGGGCAGCAGCACGGCGAAGGCCTGCCAGATCTCGTCGTACAGTCCGGCTTTGTTGATCTCTTCCAGATAGATC
Organism: Pyramidobacter piscolens W5455; assembly: GCF_000177335.1. NCBI lineage: Bacteria > Thermotogati > Synergistota > Synergistia > Synergistales > Dethiosulfovibrionaceae > Pyramidobacter > Pyramidobacter piscolens. Next base: position 7,862 of record NZ_ADFP01000079.1, on the reverse strand, counting down.
TTGTCGGCGGCGCGCAGGATCTCGAGTTTTTCCTTGGTAATATCGCCGAGGCAGCGCACGGCCAGGCCGGGGCCGGGGAAGGGATGGCGGCGCACGATGTTTTCGGGCACGCCGAGCAGGCGGCCGACGGCGCGGCCTTCGTCCTTGAACAGTTCGCGCAGGGGTTCGAGCAGCGACAGGTTCATGTCTTTGGGCAAGCCGCCGACGTTGTGATGGCTCTTGATGACGGCGGCGCCTTTGCGCTGGCCGCTCTCGATCACGTCGGGGTAGAGCGTGCCCTGAAGGAGCCAGCGGGCGCCTTTAATCTTGCGGGCTTCTTCCTCGAAGATGCGGATGAAGGTCTCGCCGATGATCTTGCGCTTCTTCTCGGGGTCGATGACGCCGGCCAGTCCTTTGATGAACTTTTCGCCGGCGTCGACGTAGGCGACGTTGAGTTTCATCTGTCGGTAGCTGGCGAGCACTTCTTCGGCTTCGCCGGCGCGGAGCAGGCCGTTGTTGACGAAGATGCACTGCAGGCGGTCGCCGATGGCGGCGGCAGTCAGCGCGGCGGCCACGGAGGAATCGACGCCGCCGGAGAGGCCGCAGATGACTTTGTCTTCGCCGACTGTGGCGCGGATCTCGTCTTTCATTTTCTCGGCCCAGTCGCCGAGGTCCCAGTCGCCCTTGCAGCCGCAGATCTTGAACAGGAAGTTGCCGAGCAGTTCCGCGCCTTTTTCGGTGTGCGAGACTTCGGGATGGAACTGTACGGCGGTGATGTGGTCGTCGGGCGTGCGCATGCCGGCGACGACGCCGTCTTCGGACACGGCGGTGGGGACGAAACCGGCGGGGACTTTTTCCACGTCGTCGCCGTGGCTCATCCACACCTGCGAGCGTTCGGGCACGCCGGCGAAGAACGGACATTTGCCGTCCGTGACGACGAGCGTTGCGCGGCCGTATTCCCGCGCGGCGGAGCGGCGCACGGTCCCGCCGTACTGGAGCGCGGCCAGCTGCATGCCGTAGCAGATGCCGAGGATAGGCAGCCTGAGGTCGAAAAATCCCTCGGCCAGACGGGGCGAATTGGGTTCGAGCACGCTGCGCGGGCCGCCGGAGACGATCAGGCCGGTGGGCGTTCGCGACATGATCTGTTCGATCGTCGCGTCCCAGGGCAGGATCTCGCTGTGCACTTTCATTTCGCGCACGCGGCGGGCGATGAGCTGGGTGTACTGCGAGCCGCAGTCGAGAATGACGATGTTGTCCATGAAGAACTCCTTTCGCGAATCGGGAAAAGTTGGCGTTCGATTTATTATATCAAGGGACGGGTTCTCCGGCGTTTGCATAAACGCGGAGGCCCGTTTCGTTTAATTCGAAAAGGACCGGGAAGAACGCGCTACTCTTCCGCGGCGTTCAGCGCTTCCTGCATCTGCTGTTTCTTCTTGGCGCTGCGGCGACGGCCGCCGCGGTGCCCGCGGCGCTTTTTGGCAGGTTTGGGCTCCTGCTTCTCGGGCACGTTTTTTTGGACGGGCGGCGTTTTTTTGCGGGCGCGACGGCGCTTTTCGAGGCGCACGCGGTCGCCGGGGACGAGGCGCACTTCAGCTTCCGGCAGGTCGACGGCGGTGTTGTCCATTTCGAGGATGCGGTCTTCGAAGCCGAAGACGGTAGGGTCGATCTCTTCGATGGCCTGTTCCACTTTGTCCATACCGTTGAACTTGTACTCGTCGGGCAGCGAGTTGTTATAGCGTTTGACGCGCAGCAGGGCCTGCAAAAAGTTCTTTTCGTACTTCTGGAACAGCTCGGCGGCGATCAAGCCGTCGGGGTGGACGTACTCTTCGCCGCTGCCGGCGCCGCGAAAGAACAGATCGGCCATTTCCAGATTCTGGTCGATCTCCATCTCGCCGTACCACACGTCGGCGAGGATGCGCTTGAACATTTCCTTGCGCCCGGGAGCCAGCAGGCCGAGGCTGGAATCGATCTGGCGCACGGCGTCGCGAATCTCTTCGAGCACGGTCTTGGCGCGGAGCTGGGGCAGCGAGTAGCGGGCGACGATATCGGCTTCGTTTTCGACGGTGCTGCGTTTTTTGAGGATGGCGCCGAAGTCGGGACACAGCTCGATCGTGGCCTTTTCGTCGCCGGTGCGCTCGAGCGCCTTGAACATCTCGCCGGTGTCGACGCCGCGGGATTCCACGGGCGAATCGGCGAGCCAGCTGACGAAACCTTCGTCGAACAGGCCCTTGCGCCCGGCGCGTCCGGCCATCTGGCTGAAGCTGGTCTTGGTGAGGGGCCGGCGGTCGAAATACTTGACCGTCTGGGCGAAGACGACGGTCTCGGCCGGCAGGTTGACGCCAAGCGCCAGCGCGTCGGTACCGACGACTACGTCGATGATGCGCTCGCGGTAGGCGCGCTCGACGAGCAGTTTTTCCTTGGGCAGCAGGCGGCCGTAATAGACGCCGACGCCTTTGTAAAGGTGCTTCTGCACGACGTTCACTTCGAGGATCCACGCCAGGTCGCGCAGACGGGCTTTGCGGTCCTTGTCGATGTCCATGCGCTGCGCGGCGATCAGGTCGGCGACCTGATGCACGCCTTTCTGCGAAAAGGCAAAGACTAAGGCGTCGTGGATCTCGCGGGCGCTGAGGGCGTGGCTGAGATAGGTCAGCCTGGTAGTACGCTCCTTGAGCAGATACAGTTCGAAATCGCGCTCCATGACGCGTTCGAGGTAGCCGCGGATCTCTTCCGGCTGGCCGAAGGTGGCCGACATGACGAGGATGGGGACGGCGGGATGGGTCTTGCGCAGGCCGTCGATGTAGGCGCGGCTGCGCTCGTTTTCGCTGAAAATGTAATGGAACTCGTCGATGATCAGGCGGATGCGGTCGCAGCCGGCGTATTTGAGGTCGTAGATCTCCTGCGTACAGCAGATCACGGGCGCGCCGTCGTTCTTTTTGAAGTCGCCGGTCTCCAGCCCGACGTCGAAGCCCATCTTGAGCAGATCCATGTAGCGTTCGTTGCTGAGGGCCTTGATGGGCGCGGTGAAGATGACGCGGTCGCAGCCGCTGCGGTCGGTGAGCGGCCTCCCTCCGCCGTCGACGAGGCCGGCCCACAGGTAGGCCACCATGGTCTTCCCCGCCCCGGTCGGAGCCGACAGCACGGCGCTCAGGGGAGTCCCGTCCGTCCCCGTCAGTTTTTCCCAGGCTTCCAGCTGCCACGGATAGAAGGGATATTTCATATTTTATTTTCTTGAAATATACATTTCAACTTAAATCTCCGGGATTACGACGATATTTTTTTAAGGCTGCTAAAGGAACTGTATAGTCCAAATTAAATGTTATATACTCTGTTTCTTTTTCCCCTATCGCAAAAATAATATATCCCAGCATGTTCTTATCCGTTGGGAATTCAAAAACTGAGGTCCAACCAAAGTCACTTGAGTTATAAAAATCTGCACGATTTAACGTTGTAGTCACTTCTCCCTTAGGAGGAATGAGTAATGGAGGCAATGTTGCATTAGGATTTTCATGATTACGGTTTGCTGATGATAATGGCGCGCCATAATATGATCCCACGGTTATTGCTGATTTATTCAAATCAATAAAAAGTAATTTAGATGTTTTATTGCTTATTCTCATTGCTATTCCATCAATACCGCCTAAGTACGCTTCGCCTCTGAAGCCCATACCGTTAGCGTAAAATATAAAATCCCCCTGTCCGCTAAAAGCATGATTGATCGTGCGACGGATATCAGATGATGTAAAACCTTGCCACGCAATTACCGGGAAGGCATCAACTTTCATTATTTCGTTTTCATAATTCAAATTTAATGTTCCGCCCTGCACTCTCGCCAAAGCAAGAACGTCAAGCTTCCCTTTTTTCAGATCTGAAAAAAATGCTTTTTTTACCTCTATTCTTTTTGCACTCGCTTCATTTCCTTTAAAAGCGATTAAAAAGACACAAAATAACAGCGTAATAGTTATCTTTTTAAACATATCAACCCCTCCAGACTATATGTGCTCATCAGTAGGATTTGGCGAAGATGGCCAGATGCGCGCCTTCTTTGCCGGTGTAAACGCATTTTCCGGTGCGGTCTTTTTCGGCGAGGGGATAGCAGCGCACGGTGGCCTGAGTTTCTTCTTTGATCCTCTTTTCGTCTTCCTTGCCGCCGGCGAAGAAGCATTTGACCCAGCCGCCCTTTTCGAGCCGCGCTTTCAGCTCGTCGTAGCTGCTTGCCTCGTACGTGTTGGCGTCGCGGAAGGCGCAGGCTTTTTCGTAGAGGCTCTTCTGAATGTCTTCGAGGATCGCGGCCACGCGCTCGGCCAGCGTTTCCCATTTCAGATCTTCCTTGACGCCGGTGTCGCGGCGCACGGCGCGCACGGTTCCGGCGGCGGCGTCCTTTTCGCCCAGTTCGAGGCGCAGCGGCACGCCTTTCTGCAAATGATAGAAGAAGCGGTCGGCGGGGCGCATGTGGTTCTGCTCGTCCACGCGCACGGTCAGCGGCCCGAGCACGGAATTGAGCCGATTGGCCAGCTCGTGGGCCTTGGCGTCGAGTTCGGCGAACGTCGCGTCGTCCTTGGAGATCGGCAGGATCACGGCCTTGACGGGCGCGACGCGGGGCGGCAGGATCAGGCCGTCGTTGTCGGAGTGGGTCATGATGATGGCGCCGATCATGCGGGTGGAAACGCCCCAGCTGGTGGTCCAGGCGTACTGCATGGCGCCGTTCTGGTCCTGGAACTGAATGTTGAACGCCTTGGCGAAGTTCTGGCCGAGGAAGTGGCTGGTGCCGGCCTGCAGGGCCTTGGTGTCGCTGACCATGGTCTCGCAGGTATAGGTGTCGAGCGCGCCGGGGAAGCGTTCGCCCTCGGACTTGACGCCCTCGACGACGGGCAGCGCCATGTCTTCCTTCATGATTTTGGCGTAGACGTTGAGCATCTTCACGGTCTCTTCCTCGGCTTCGGCGGCCGTGGCGTGGGCCGTGTGACCTTCCTGCCAGAGGAACTCGGAGGTGCGCAGGAACAGGCGGGGGCGCTTTTCCCAGCGCAGCACGTTGGCCCACTGGTTGATCAGCAGGGGCAGATCGCGCCACGACTGCACCCACTTGCTGTACATCGCGCCGATGACCGTCTCGGACGTGGGGCGGATGACGAGCGGCTCTTCCAGCTCTTCGCCGCCGGCGTGAGTGACGACCGCGCACTCGGGGGCGAAGCCCTCGACGTGCTCGGCTTCCTTCCGCAAAAACGACGAAGGGATCAGCAGCGGGAAATAGGCGTTGACATGCCCCGTTTCCTTGAAGGCCTTGTCGAACTTGGCCTGCAGGTCCTCCCAGATCGCGTAGCCCGTGGGGCGTACGACCATGCAGCCGCGCACGGGCGCGTAGTCGGCCAGCTCGGCGGCCTTGATGATGTCCAGATACCACTGTGAATAATCCTGTTCTCTCGGGGTGATGTTGCGTGCCATTGCGCTCTTGTCCTCCTGCGTGGAATCAAAAGTCAAAACAAAATCCACCGCGGCGGAGCGGAAAAGCGGCGAAAAACGAAAAAATCTTTTTCATCCGTTTATTTTTTCGCCGCTTCTCTGTTTTCTCCGCGGTGGCCTTTGTTCTCTCACTTAAAACAGATGGAACACGTCCCAGTTGGGGACGCCGATGCTGACGCCGAAGCGCCATTCCTTACGATCAGTGTAAACGGCGTACAGTTTGCCGTCGATGAGGCGGCGCGGCGCGCAGAGCGCGAGGCCAACTTCCCACGGCTGGGCGATCTCGGCTCCATCGTCGGCCCAGGCGTACCCCTGGCCGCCGAAGATCTCGGCGATGACGTTGCCGAATATGGTCTGCGACAGCGGATAACGCAGCTTGGCGCGCCACCAGGCAAAGCGCTCGGCCTCGATGGGGTGTTCCGCCAGGCTGTAAAGTTCTTCGCGGGCGCCAAGATAGGCGCTGAACAAACGTTTTTCGTCCATATCGCCTTCCGTGAAGCCGCCCTGGAGCTCAGCCATGAGTTTCGGGCTGATGCGGCGGCGCCCTGTCAGAGTCGCGCGCATCAGCATGGTTCCCGTCTCGGAAGACCACATGGAGCGGGCGTTTAGCAGCCAGCCATTGACCGGATCGTCAGGATTGTCCATCAGGTTGAGCGTCGCTTCGAGGAAAGGCGCGACGTAGTTGGCGCTCTCGCCTCCTTCCACGCGGCGCACGGCCGTCGCCGACACGCCGGCGGAAAGGCGCAGGCGGTCGTGCAGCGTAAAGTGGCGCTGCACGTCGAAGTTGTAGCGCTCCCATTCCAGCGGAGATCCGGACGCGTCGATCCTGAAATGAGACGCCGACAAGTCCGCCTCCCAGAAGGAGCTGCGCGACACGTCCATGTCCCAGAAGTAGTTGAAATTCGCGCCCCAGCGCTGGCCAAGATAGAAGCTCGACTGCAGCGTGTCGCCGGGCGTGAACAAATCGTAACGACGGCTGCCGATCACCAACCATCCCATGTCGCTGTAGGTGCTGGCATAGCCGCCCAGCGAATAACGGTGCGCCGGGAATCGCTGCACCTTGAGCAGCACGATAACGCCGCGCTCGGTATCCAGCAGATCGTAATCGACGCTGCGAACGTCCTCGCGCTTGGCAATATTGGCGCTGGCAGCGACGATCTCCTTCATGGGAACAGGGCGTCCCAGCCAAACCTTGAGCAGCTCCCGCTCTATTTCCTTGCCCATCTTTTCGGGCACGCCCACGACGTGCACGCCCATCACGTGAGGCGGCTCGGGCGGCACCGGCTCCTTTTCCTTCACGGGGCGCCGCGGCGCTTTCTTCAGCAGCGCGCGGATCTGCGGCAAAGCCTTGACGGCAGCGTCGCGCCCCTGCTGGATAATCTCGGCGGCAGGCGAAGCGCCGAGGATGGGATACTCCTTCACGCCGGGGCTGATCACCAGATCGGCCAGCGTCGCCTCGCGGCGCACGTTCTGCATGGTAAGGATGGTGATGGACTGGCCGACCACGTCGAACACGCTGCTCAGCTTCTCGCGCGGCGCCAGCTCGCTGGTGAGGTTGACGGCGATCACGGGATAGCCGGGGAATAGCTCTTTGGCCGTTTCCACAGGCATGTTGGAGACCATGCCGCCGTCGACAAGCAGGCGGCCGTTGATCTCCCACGGATCGAACACGCCGGGAATGGACATGGACGCGCGCACGGCCGAGGCCAAAGAGCCGCGGCGCAGCACCACTTTCTCGCCGTTGACCAGATCGGTGGCGACAGCCGCAAACGGGATGGGCAGACGGCGGAAATCGGTCACGGTCACGTGGGAAAGCAGCTGAGCGATGTACTCGAGCACACTCGTGCCGGCGACGAACCCCAGCGGCCCCGCCACTTTGTTGTGAACGTCGGTGTAGATTTCCGGCCGGATCATGCTGATGTCGCGCGTAGCTTTGTCGGACAAATTGAAATAATTGCCGCCGCTCGCCGTAACCAGCTCGCCGAGATTGACGTCCATGACAATCCGCTCCAACTCCTCGGACGTTCTGCCGCTGGCATAGAGACTGCCGACGATGGCCCCCATGCTGGTGCCGACGATGCCGGCGATGCCAACGCCTTCCTTTTCCAGTTCCCGAAGCACGCCGATGTGGGCGTACCCCTTGATGCCGCCGCCGGACAGCGCCAGGACCACGTACGGTTTGTCTTCCGCGCCGGCCGGCACCGCGAAGAACGCCAGCGCCGTCAGCAGCCACCGCCATATTTTCTTCATGCCTCAGCGCCTCCTCGCGGGATCATGGTCCATCACTCTTCGCCATTTTTACGAAAAATTCGACTTCCGGGCAGCGGATTTGTTTCTACCGACCGGTTAGAAACATGATCGAAGATATCTATTTATTTTAGACGAGCCAACGCCGCTTGGCAAGCTTTTGCCGCGATTTCCCAGGG
>NZ_ADFP01000078.1 GCF_000177335.1 Pyramidobacter piscolens W5455 | reverse complement strand
GGCGAAGATTGCGGGACGGGGCGCGCGGCGCCGGTGGCTTTTGCCGCGTTTCCGCCTTAAAATGGCTTCAGTTCTCCCCAACGACTTTCAAGGAGGCATGCTGATGAGAAAGTTTCTGCTTTGTGCGGTCGTTTTTCTGAGCGCCGCGGCGCCGGCGGCCGCGTCCGAATCGCTCACGGTGTACGGCTTCGACGTCGCCCAGCTGCAAACGTTTATCCTGGCGACCTACGACGGCGCCGGCCAAATGGACGTGATCGAGAGGAACGACGCCGCCATGGCGATGGCGAAAGAGATCCCGTCGGCTCGCGTGGAGCACCTGATGCCGGAGCGCCGCATCCCCTCGCGCGACCCGCGCGTTCCCGAACGCTGGGTACGCGAGCCCGTGGACTTCGCCGAAGAACGGGCCGTCTTCAACTTCCGTCCCTCCCGCGACGGCGGCCTGACCGTGACGATGCGCGCCGACCTGGTCGCCAACCCCGGCATGTGGCGCCGCGAGCGCGTGGTGTCGCGCGACTGCGGCGACTTCCACGCCTACGCCCGCTACGTTCAGGCCTTTTTCACGGGCGGCTGGGGCTCGGGGCTGGACCTCGAGGCGCGCAACGGCCGCATGTACGTGGCCGACGTGCTCGAGGACAGCTCGGCCTGGAACGCCGGTATCCGCGCCGGCGACCGCATCCGCATCATCAATAAGACCCCTGCCGACAGCGTGGCGCTCAATTACTTCGGCCGCAAATACCAGTGGAGCAGCTACGGCAAACCCTTCACCGTCGAGATGGAGCGCCCCAACGGCGAGCGCTACCACGCCGAGCTGAGCAACGACTACATCCCCGCCCAGACGGCGCGGCTCGAACGATTCTTCGGGGTGAGCGGCGTCTGGCCAGGGCGGACGCGCGAAGAAGTGGAAGCCTCGACGCGGCGCTGGGTCTCTCCCGAGGAGAGAAGGGCGCGCGAAAACGTTCCCGCCGTTTCGTCCAGCGGCATGGAGTTCGACGACACGGGGCGCGTCATATCGGTGGCCCCCGGTTCGCCGGCTGAGGCCGCGGGCGTGAAGCCCGGCGACGTGATCGTCGAGCTCAATCTGGTCAAATTCGGCGACATGGGCGCCGCCAAAGCCCGCGAAACCATCGAAAAGCGCGTTGCCTCACGTCTGTCGGCCATCCTCGACCTGAACCGCGGCGGTTCGACCGTCACCGTCCGGGTGAAAAAGCCCGCCTCGGGCAAAAAATAAAAGGAGCGTGCGTTCAATGAAAGAAATCATGCAGGTCAAAGGGCTCAAACCGCGCGGGCATTACGCGCTGGCGCTGATCCACGACGGACTGATCTTCATTTCCGGCCAGCTCTCCAAGGATCCGGAAAACGGCGAGAACCGCCCCGGCACCATGGCCGAGGAAACCATGCGCGCGCTGAACAACGTCGACCTCATCCTCAAAGAGTGCGGTTCCTCGCGCGACAAAGTGCTGAAGACCACCGCCTTCGTCGGCAGTCAGGACGACTGGGCCGCGGTGAACCAGTGCTACGCCGAGTTCTTCGGCGCTCACCATCCGGCCCGCTCGGTCGTCCCCGTCGGCAAACTGAACGCCGGCCTGAAAGTGGAGATCGAAGTCATCGCCGCCGTCGAGTAATACTATTTATTGGTCAAAAGACCGAACACAAGGGCGCTGCGAGGAAGATCCACAAAGCGAGCTGCGCAGACCGCGGAGCGGCCGAGTATGTCCGAGCGACTGGACTTCCTCGCAGCGCCCAGAAAACTATGTTAATACTTTCTATCAAGAATTAGTATAAAACAAGATCCACCACGGAGAAGCAGCGAAGCGGAGAAAAACGAAAAAACGGTTTCATGGAGGTGCCGCGCCCGCGGCTTTCGCCGTGACGGTTTTTGTTTTCCGATGTTCCACGTGGAACATTTTCCGCAGATCGTTGCGGCGTCATAGTTCCGTTTGTATGAGAAAAGGCGGATCGCCGATTTTCGGCGATCCGCCTTGTGTTATCGCGTCGCGACCGTCTATGCGATTTCGCGCCGCTCGTTAGAAGTCCCAGCGCACCGTGGCGCCGACGCCGAGATCCTTCTGGTTGCTGGAGAACTGTCCCGACAGGTTCAGCCCCAGCGTCATGTTCTTGCGTTTGCCTTCCAGCTGCAGCGCCGTGCGGAAGCTGTTCTCGTCCGTCACCGCCGCGGTGAAGTCCATGGCCGGCAGCGTCGCGCCGCTGCCGAGGAACCGCAGGCGGGAATCGATGTCCGTGTCGCCGAAGGCGCGCACGTAGGCGATCTCCAGCGACGGCTTCAGTTCCCAGTCGCCGCGGTTCTTCAGGTTCCAGTCGAAGCGCACGCCCAGAGGCAGCGTCCACTGGTCGATCGAGGAATCTTCGGAGCGGATTTTCTGTTCGACGAAGCTGCCCTTCATGTCGTAGGCGTCCTGGTCGTAGCGGCTGAAGCGCAGGCCGAGGAACGGCGTCACCTGCATGGCGCCGCGGGGCGGCAGGTGCCAGTTGGCGCGCACGCCCGCCGTCGCCACGTGTCCCTTGACGCCGTCGGCGCGGAACGAGCCGTCCGACAGATTCGCCGTCACGTCCGTGTCGAACCAGTTGTAGCCGAGGTCGCCCGTGAACTCCCAATCTCCGCGTTTGAAGCCGCCGTACAAGCCGACGCCGATAAACTTGCCGTCGGCGTCGGCGCCGTACGCGCCGTCAGTGTCGTACTTGCCCAGCTGCACGGCCAGACCCGTGGTGAAGCCGCGGCGCGTGAAGTCGCCGCCGATCGTGGCGCCGTAGGATTTGGTGGTGCTGTCCTGCTCGAGCGATCCCGAAGCGCCCGTCACGGTCATGCCGTCCACGTCGCTGTGCCCGTACCAGATCGAGCCCCACACGCCCTTGTCGGCCGCGGGAGCGCCGGCGTCGGGCACGAAGTTCATGCGCCCGAGCCTGCTCAGGTCGCCCGTCGCGTTCTGGCGGCTGGAAGCGCGCGCGTTGAGCGTGCCCGCGAAGGAGCGCGAGAGCGTCAGCGCCGTGTTGGCCAGCGACAGCAGCGCGGCCGGATCGGATTCCATGCGGAAGCGGTCGGAGAACGTCACCGTTCCTTCGTCCCACAGCGTCACGTAGCCTCCCGTGATCGGATCCCACGCGCCTTCGGGCGCGTAGGCGAGCGCTGCCTCGTCGAAGATCGTGCCCGCGTAGGGCTGTGTGTGCCAGTTCATGACGGGGCCGTAATCGGCGAAGCCGTCGACGATGCGGTAGGGGATGTTCAGCTCCGCCTTTTGCACCATCAACGCCGCGCCGTCTGCGACGTTCAGCGCCGCGCTTCCCGTGCCGCGCACGACCGCCATGCCGCCGGCCGTCCTCGTCCCGTCGGCGACCAGTTGCGAAGCCGCGCCGGCCGTGAAGGACTCCGTCACCGCCACGTCGAGATTGGCGAAGGCCGTTTTGCCCGATCCCGTCAGCGCCAGCGCCGGCGTGCCGATCAGGCGCGGCGCGCCCATCGTCGAGACGAAGGCGTAATCCTTTGCCCCCGCCACGGTCATCGCGCCGGGCAGCACCGTGGGATCGACCACGTCCACGACGTATTCTTTCGCCGTATCGTCAAAGGTGACGCGGTCGGCGTTAAAGAATTTTTCGGCTGCGCCGTTGCCATCTTTCCAGTTTTCCGTCGCGTCAATGTCCCAATCGGCGTCGATCGTTCCGTTCCAGACCAGATCCTTGCCGTCTTTCACGTCGAGGTAATAGTGCCGCGCGTTGCCGTCGACGTCGAAGCCGACGGTGGCGTTGCGGTACGTCGAAGCCATGAAGGCGTCGCCGCCGGTGATAGCCGGGCTTTCCACGGTCATGAAGTAGTGCCTGCCGTCGCCGGCCGCGCCGAGGACCATCGCCTCGGAATCGCTTTTCAGGTCGACCGTATCGGCGGCCACACGGAACAGCCCGCCGGGCTCGCCCTTCTCGCCGACGACCGTATCGACCGCCGTCAGGTCGGCCGCGCCGCCCGCCGGGGCGAAGACGGCGGCGACGGCGTCGGGAACGCCCGCTTCGCTCAGCGCGAGCTTCTGGTCGATCAACTCCACGCCCTTCACGCCCAGTAGCGTTTCGCTCTCGACCGTCAAGGTGCCGCCGAAGACCGCGTCGTCGCCGACGCTCATGAAGGCAACGCGCCCGTTCGGGGCCGTCAGATCCACGTCGCCCAGCGCGTAGACCGCGCCACCCAGCGCCAGCGTGCTGCCGGAAACCTTGTTGCCGGCGAAGGTGACGTTGCCGTCCGATATGATGTCAACGTCGCCGAAGCTCGCCACCGCGCCGCCCAGCGCCACGCCCAGGTCGCCCTCGGCGGCCGCTTCGTTGGCGACGAAGTTGATCTCGCGCCCGGCGTAAATCTCCTCGGGCATGAACGCCGCGCCGCCCGCCGCGAAGGCGATGGAGCGCGCGCTCAGCGCCGCGTTCGCCAGCGCCTTGAGCCCTTCCTCGTTGGCCGGGTCGATCGAACCGACCAGGTTCACGGCCAGCTCCTTGAGCGCGTCGCCCTCGATGCTCAGCGGGATGCCCGTGCTGTTGCGGGCCAGCGCCCGGTTGCGGGTGAAAGCGACCTCGTCGGGATAGTTCGTATTGTCCGTGGAGAAGTCCGCCGTCGCGCCGCCCAGCGCCGCCGCCAGCGAGCCGTCGGCCGACGCCCGGTTGTCCGCGAACAGGATCGCGCCGCCGTTGGGAAGCGCGCCGACGTTGACGATCCCCACGCCGCCGATGGCCGCGGCGGCCGATCCGCTCAAAGAGGCGTTCAGTTCGGGCGGCAGCATCGGCAGCCCCAGCTTCAGCCCGGCGACGCTGAGCGAGATCTTCTCGCTGCCCAGCGCCTCGGCGCGGTTGCCGCGGAACTGCGCCGAAGCCGGATTGCCCGTGCCGGGGTCGGCGACGGTCATCTTCCCCACGCCGCCGATGGCCGCGGCCAGGCCGCCCTGCGCCAGCGCGGCGTTGTCCGATACGACGAGCTTCTCGGTCTCGATCCAGCCGTCTCCGGCGATCGCGCCGCCGAACGCCGCCGCGATCGGGGCGTGCCCTTCCAGTTTGCCGAGCGAAACGGGCACAGGCAGGAAGCCCGGCAGATTGAGTTCGAGCCCTTCAACGTTCAGCTCCGCGCCGCCCGCGGCCTTGGCAAAGGCCGTGTTGTTCGTGACCGAGACGCCTTGCGGCGCGATCAGGTCGATGCCGCCAAGGCCGGCCAGGCCACCGCCCAGCGCCGCGGCGACGCCGCCCGACGCCGAAGCCGAGTTGCCCGACAAGTCGATCGTCTCCGCGGCGTTGGCTTCGATGCTGCCGATGGACGCTCCCGCGCCGCCCAGCGCTGCCGCCACGGGCAGCTTCAGCGAGGCCAAAGCGAGCGAGGCTTTCGCGTCGGGCGCGACGAAGCCGAGGTCGAGCGCCAGGCCCTTCACCTCG
>NZ_ADFP01000077.1 GCF_000177335.1 Pyramidobacter piscolens W5455 | reverse complement strand
AAGCTAAGAAAACGCATTAAGATGCAAAACGATAAAGTGCGATCAGTAATTCAAAACCTTACAGAAGAGCAATCTATGGTTTTGTGCGCAGCCCTTAATGAAGGCAGGAAGTATGTGGTTACATCAAAACAATTCCCATACATTAGTGAGTTGATTGAGCTTGGTGTGTTGAACAAAACTTTTTCCCGATGGAATGGGAAGCATATATTATTCCCTATTGAGGATATTTACTGGACTGAATTAGTTGCCAGCTATGATCCATATAATATTGAGATAAAGCCAAGGCCAATATCTAAGTAACTAGATAAGAGGAATCGATTTTCCCTTAATTTTCTGGCGTCCACTGCATGTTATGCCGCGTTCGCCAGGCTTGCTGTACCATGTGCGCTGATTCTTGCGCTCAATACGTTGCAGGTTGCTTTCAATCTGTTTGTGGTATTCAGCCAGCACTGTAAGGTCTATCGGATTTAGTGCGCTTTCTACTCGTGATTTCGGTTTGCGATTCAGCGAGAGAATAGGGCGGTTAACTGGTTTTGCGCTTACCCCAACCAACAGGGGATTTGCTGCTTTCCATTGAGCCTGTTTCTCTGCGCGACGTTCGCGGCGGCGTGTTTGTGCATCCATCTGGATTCTCCTGTCAGTTAGCTTTGGTGGTGTGTGGCAGTTGTAGTCCTGAACGAAAACCCCCCGCGATTGGCACATTGGCAGCTAATCCGGAATCGCACTTACGGCCAATGCTTCGTTTCGTATCACACACCCCAAAGCCTTCTGCTTTGAATGCTGCCCTTCTTCAGGGCTTAATTTTTAAGAGCGTCACCTTCATGGTGGTCAGTGCGTCCTGCTGATGTGCTCAGTATCACCGCCAGTGGTATTTATGTCAACACCGCCAGAGATAATTTATCACCGCAGATGGTTATCTGTATGTTTTTTATATGAATTTATTTTTTGCAGGGGGGCATTGTTTGGTAGGTGAGAGATCTGAATTGCTATGTTTAGTGAGTTGTATCTATTTATTTTTCAATAAATACAATTGGTTATGTGTTTTGGGGGCGATCGTGAGGCAAAGAAAACCCGGCGCTGAGGCCGGGTTATTCTTGTTCTCTGGTCAAATTATATAGTTGGAAAACAAGGATGCATATATGAATGAACGATGCAGAGGCAATGCCGATGGCGATAGTGGGTATCATGTAGCCGCTTATGCTGGAAAGAAGCAATAACCCGCAGAAAAACAAAGCTCCAAGCTCAACAAAACTAAGGGCATAGACAATAACTACCGATGTCATATACCCATACTCTCTAATCTTGGCCAGTCGGCGCGTTCTGCTTCCGATTAGAAACGTCAAGGCAGCAATCAGGATTGCAATCATGGTTCCTGCATATGATGACAATGTCGCCCCAAGACCATCTCTATGAGCTGAAAAAGAAACACCAGGAATGTAGTGGCGGAAAAGGAGATAGCAAATGCTTACGATAACGTAAGGAATTATTACTATGTAAACACCAGGCATGATTCTGTTCCGCATAATTACTCCTGATAATTAATCCTTAACTTTGCCCACCTGCCTTTTAAAACATTCCAGTATATCACTTTTCATTCTTGCGTAGCAATATGCCATCTCTTCAGCTATCTCAGCATTGGTGACCTTGTTCAGAGGCGCTGAGAGATGGCCTTTTTCTGATAGATAATGTTCTGTTAAAATATCTCCGGCCTCATCTTTTGCCCGCAGGCTAATGTCTGAAAATTGAGGTGACGGGTTAAAAATAATATCCTT
>NZ_ADFP01000076.1 GCF_000177335.1 Pyramidobacter piscolens W5455 | reverse complement strand
GTTCTTTTTTGTGCTCATACGTTAAATCTATCACCGCAAGGGATAAATATCTAACACCGTGCGTGTTGACTATTTTACCTCTGGCGGTGATAATGGTTGCATGTACTAAGGAGGTTGTATGGAACAACGCATAACCCTGAAAGATTATGCAATGCGCTTTGGGCAAACCAAGACAGCTAAAGATCTGACCAAGCGACAGTTTAAAGTGCTGCTTGCCATTCTGCGTAAAACCTATGGGTGGAATAAACCAATGGACAGAATCACCGATTCTCAACTTAGCGAGATTACAAAGTTACCTGTCAAACGGTGCAATGAAGCCAAGTTAGAACTCGTCAGAATGAATATTATCAAGCAGCAAGGCGGCATGTTTGGACCAAATAAAAACATCTCAGAATGGTGCATCCCTCAAAACGAGGGAAAATCCCCTAAAACGAGGGATAAAACATCCCTCAAATTGGGGGATTGCTATCCCTCAAAACAGGGGGACACAAAAGACACTATTACAAAAGAAAAAAGAAAAGATTATTCGTCAGAGAATTCTCATGTTTGACAGCTTATCATCGATAAGCTTTAATGCGGTAGTTTATCACAGTTAAATTGCTAACGCAGTCAGGCACCGTGTATGAAATCTAACAATGCGCTCATCGTCATCCTCGGCACCGTCACCCTGGATGCTGTAGGCATAGGCTTGGTTATGCCGGTACTGCCGGGCCTCTTGCGGGATATCGTCCATTCCGACAGCATCGCCAGTCACTATGGCGTGCTGCTAGCGCTATATGCGTTGATGCAATTTCTATGCGCACCCGTTCTCGGAGCACTGTCCGACCGCTTTGGCCGCCGCCCAGTCCTGCTCGCTTCGCTACTTGGAGCCACTATCGACTACGCGATCATGGCGACCACACCCGTCCTGTGGATCCTCTACGCCGGACGCATCGTGGCCGGCATCACCGGCGCCACAGGTGCGGTTGCTGGCGCCTATATCGCCGACATCACCGATGGGGAAGATCGGGCTCGCCACTTCGGGCTCATGAGCGCTTGTTTCGGCGTGGGTATGGTGGCAGGCCCCGTGGCCGGGGGACTGTTGGGCGCCATCTCCTTGCATGCACCATTCCTTGCGGCGGCGGTGCTCAACGGCCTCAACCTACTACTGGGCTGCTTCCTAATGCAGGAGTCGCATAAGGGAGAGCGTCGACCGATGCCCTTGAGAGCCTTCAACCCAGTCAGCTCCTTCCGGTGGGCGCGGGGCATGACTATCGTCGCCGCACTTATGACTGTCTTCTTTATCATGCAACTCGTAGGACAGGTGCCGGCAGCGCTCTGGGTCATTTTCGGCGAGGACCGCTTTCGCTGGAGCGCGACGATGATCGGCCTGTCGCTTGCGGTATTCGGAATCTTGCACGCCCTCGCTCAAGCCTTCGTCACTGGTCCCGCCACCAAACGTTTCGGCGAGAAGCAGGCCATTATCGCCGGCATGGCGGCCGACGCG
>NZ_ADFP01000075.1 GCF_000177335.1 Pyramidobacter piscolens W5455 | reverse complement strand
GCGGGCGGCGCTGGCCCGCGCGCTGCGCGTCGAGCCGTGGCAGCTGCTCTGCGGAAACGGCGCCGCCGACCTGATCATCCGTCTCTGCCTGGCCCGAAAGCCCCAAAAGGTTCTGGTCTGCGCCCCAACCTTTTCGGAATACGAGAAGGCCGCGCTGCTGGCCGGCGCTCAAGTAAAGAAATTCATCCTGCGCGAGGAAAACGACTTCGCGCTCGGCGGCGAGATCCTTGGCGAATTGGCGGGCGCCGGCGCGCCGGATATGTTTTTCCTCTGCAATCCCAACAATCCCACGGGGCAGCTGACCAGCCCCGCGCTGATCGGCCAGATCGCCGCCGTCTGCGAGAGGCGGGGAACGCTGTTCGTTCTCGACGAGTGCTTTCTTCCCTTCACCGGGGCGCCGTCGGCGCGCCCGCTGTTGAACGCGCATCCGCACCTGGTTATCGTCGACGCGTTCACCAAACTGTACGCCATGGCCGGACTGCGGCTGGGCTTCATGATTTCGGGCGACCGCCGGCTGGTCGAGCAGGTCGCCGGTTTCGGCCAGAGTTGGAGCGTCTCCGCCCCGGCGCAGACGGCCGGCCTCGCGGCGCTGTCTTGCGGCGTGGAATGGACCGTTCGCACCCGCGTCGCCGTTGCGGCGGAACGCGCCTTCGTCCGCGCCGGGCTGCGCGAACTGGGATTCAAAGTCTACGACGGCGCCGCCAACTACGTGCTGTTCCGCAGCGAAAAGCCCCTCAGCGAGCCCATGCTCGCGCAGGGCATCCTGATCCGTTCCTGCGCCAACTACACGGGCCTCGACGAGCGTTACTGCCGCGTCGGCGTCAAGCGGCGCGCCGAAAACGAACGGCTGCTCGCGGCCCTGCGCCGCGCGCTGGCGTAAATTTCATCCTCCGCGATCGAAGAAAGAAGGAATCACCGTGAAACTGCTTCTCACCGGCTTCGAGCCCTTTGGCGGCGAGACGATCAACCCCGCGCAGGAAGCCTTGGCGCTGGTGCCCGATCGGATCGGCACACTGAAAATCGTCAAGCTGATCCTGCCCGTCGTCTTCGGCACGTCCATCGCCGCCATCCGCGCCGCGCTGCGCGAACATCGCCCCGACGCCGTGCTCTGCATCGGTCAGGCGGGAGGGCGCATGGAGGCGACGCCGGAGCGCGTGGCGCTGAACCTGAACGACGCGCGCATCCCCGACAACGATAAAAATCAGCCCGTAGACGAACCGATCTTCGCCGACGGTCCCGCCGCCTACTTCGCCACGCTGCCCGTCAAGGACATGGTCGCCGCCATCCGCAGTGCCGGATTGCCGGCTCGCGTCTCCAACACGGCGGGACTATTCGTCTGCAATCAGGTGATGTACGGCGTGCTCTATCATCTTGCCCACGAACTGCCCCACACCCTCGGCGGCTTCATGCACGTGCCTTACGCTCCCGAACAGGCCGCCCGCCAGTCTGCACCCCAGCCGTCCATGTCCAAAGACGACATCGCCCGGGCCATCGCCGCGGCCATCGGCGCCATCGAACGTCATCTCGCGGCGCGTCGGTAAATCTCACACCAGTTTCCGTTAAATCAAAGAGCAAAGCTTCTCCAGTCTTTCATGGCGTCAACGGCGCGCCGAAAACTGCATGAGACCGCATGCCGTGTGTCTTTATACCGGTCCGTCGTTCCGTGTTTTATCTGGACGGTTCCGCCACTTCGTCCATCACGATCACGATTTTGCCGTTCACGTGCCCCTCTTCAGCAGTCCGGCAGGCTTCCGCGATCCTCGAGAAGGGATAAACGGCACCGACCTTTGGCGTCAAAGCATGCTCCTCGATGAACGAAAAGATCCGGTCCATGACGTTTTGGCTCGGTGAGTTGCTGAAGAAGCCGGTCAGATAAACGCCGTTAGGGATCTCTTTGATCGGATCGAAGCCATCCAACGCGAAGACGCCGCCGAGGATGCCTGTGCTGCACACTATGCCGCCGCGCTCCACGCACTGTAGCGTGTCGCGCAGCGTGCGCGGGCCGACGAGTTCCAGCGCTTTCGTCACGCCCGACAGCGTCCCGCGCAGGTTCCCCCTGTCAAGCGCCGTTTCGTCGGCTTCCGCCAGCAGCGGCAGCTTGTTCTCACGGTGAGTGGTAGCGATCACGCGGCAGCCGACGGCGCGCGCGATCTGGATCGCCGCATAGCCCAGCGCACAGGTCGCGCCGCGGATCAGCAGTCTATCGCCGGACGTCAGGTGCAGAGATTCAAACAACGACCCCCAGGCCGTAAACCACGTTTCCGGCACCGCCGCCAGTTCAGTCCAGTTCAGCCGCGAAGCGACCGCAAAGACGTGAGCGCGCGGCAGCAGCGCATACTCCGCGTAACTCCCATTGAAGCTGCGCCCCATGCCGCCCATCAGCGCGGCGACCCGCTGCCCGGGCGCAAAAGCGCTGTCCGAGGGATCGGTGATCTCCCCGACGCATTCGATGCCCGGAACGATCGGCTTGGCGATATAATCTTCGGCAATTTCGTACTTTCGCAACAGCTCTTCCGAATGATTCATGCCGAAAGCCCGAACGCGTACCAGCACCCAGCCGGGACGCGATTTCGGCACGGGAATCGTGCTCAATTTCAGATTTTTGCCCTCGCAGGGGCCGCTCAGCGAGACCGCGCGCATGTTCATCGTTCAATCTCCTTCCAGCACTGAGGATCGGCGTCGTAAAAGCCGCCCGACGTACCGCAGGCCACGGCCGGGCAGCCGCGACACCATGGCATCAGCTCGCAGCCGACGCACTTTTTGAATTTCATGAAATCGCGGTAGCGTTCCATCTCGCACAGCCATACGTCGGCCATGCGGTCGGTAAGCGCATTGCCCACGCGGCTGGGAAAGCGCCGGCAAGCATACAGATCGCCTGTGGGCAAAATGCTTAGATGTCCGGAGCCACATCCGCACCCGCCGTAGATCATGCCGGACTGCGCTTCGCCGGGAATTTTGAAAAGTCCCTCCTCGTACTCGTACAGCGTCCAGAGATGATCCTTGCGGTAAAAATGCGTCGCACTGCTCGCGGCTTCGTAAGCGGCGAACTTCTTATGGCAGCGGTCGAGCAGAGCGCGGTACTGCATCGGCTCGATACGGGCGTCGGCCTCGCCGCCGGTCGGACAGTAGCGCGAAAAAGAGAACACGTCGACGCCGTGCTCGACGACGATGTCGATGACGGCCGGGATCTCAGCGATGTTGGCTCCCGACACCGTCGTCATGACGGAAGCGCTGATGCCGGCCTTTTTGAGCGCGGAGATCTTCTCCAGCGTACAGTCGAAGGAACCGGGGCGGCGAAACCAGTCGTGCGTCTCGCGCAAACCGTCGAGGGAAAGCTGGTACTGCTCGCAGCCAAGTTCTTTCAGGCGCGCGCAGACCGTATCGTCGAGATGAAACGGATTGCCGAGGATCACAAAGGGGGCATCCATCTTTCTGAGTTTTTTCAGCAGCCGCCAGAAATCAGGATGCAGGATCGGATCGCCGCCGGTGATATAGAAATAAGGACGCCGCCGGTAGACGGAACAGAAATCATGGCAGTTGGCCAGCACGTCTTCCATCTGCGCCCAGCTCATCGAGTTCACGCATCTTTTCGCGCCGCCGGAATAGATGTAGCAATGCTTACATCGCTGGTCACAATCGTCGGTGATGTGCCACTGAAAGGAAAAATAATGCTTCACAGTCAACCTCTCTATAAAAAGTCTGCCTGCGGCAGACAACCTGTGCATGGAAAAATCCGAAGCCGCATGGCTTCGGACTCTTGAAATGGAGCAGCTACTTCTCGGGTTTGGGCGCGCCGCACGACGAGGGTTTCGGGGCGCCGCACGACGAGGGCTTTGGGGTGCCGCATGACGAAGCCGACGCGGCGATGTTGCTCCAGCCGGCAATGTTGGACAGGGCCATTTTCGCGTTCCTCCTTTTGCGGGATTACGGCACGAGGCCGTATCGTCATTATAAAAGCGGTGCGGCCGGAGCAAAAGGAGGCACAAAAAGGTGACCGGACGGTCACTTTTTTGTAACCGCTTCCGCCACGACGCAATTCCTTTATAATGAGACAGACCACGCACGAAAGGAAGAGCCCCATGCTGACCAAAGAAGAACTGCCCGAATGCCCCGTAGCGACCGCCGTCCAGATCATCGGCAGCAAATGGAAATTGCTCATCATCCGCAATCTGCTGCGCCGTCCCTGGCGCTTCAACGAGCTGCACAAATCGCTCCCCGGACTGAGCCAGAAAGTGCTTACCGACAGCCTGCGATCCATGGAAAACGACGGAATCGTCACGCGCACAGTGTATCTCGAAAACCCGCCCCGCGTTGAGTATGCTCTTTCGCCGCTGGGAGGCACGCTCCGCCCCCTCCTCGCCCTGATGGCCCAATGGGGCGAAGATTACAAACGGCAGACCGGGTGCTGACGTTCGCGCCGGAAGCTACCGCAGCCGACAGAATTGCGGACACGGCTCTTTGCCTTGATACTATTTCTCAATTAAAATGCCGAACATAGAGGCGCTGCGAGGGAGTTCAGTCGCTCGGACATACTCGACTGCTGCGCAGTCTGCGCAGCTCGCTTTGTGGATCTCCCTCGCAGCACCCTGCAAACCATGTTAGTGCTTTTTATACAAGAAATAGTATGAAAAAACAGAACGGGGATTCTCTCATCCTGCATAACGCAAGCCGCCGCTTTCCCAATGCGAAAGCGGCGGCTTTTTTATCGAACCATGAGTCAACGCCAGATCAGCAGTTCTTCCACGGACTTGCGCGGGCGGGCGGCGGGCGTTTCGGCGGGGCGTCCCAAAGCAATCAGCGCGGAAACCGACTGCCCCTCGGGCAGGGCGGCAAGACGGCAGACGTCGTCGTTGTCGAAGACGCCCATGATCACCGTTCCCAAACCGGCTTCATGCGCGGCAAGGCAGAAGGCCTCGGCGGCCAGACCGGCGTCGAACGACTGCCAGTGGCTGCCTTTGGAGGTGGACGGCACGCCGTCCTTGTCATAACCGCTGACGCCGTCGAGCGTTATAAGCAAGATCAGCGCAGACGCGCCGGCGACGATCTGCGCGTTCCGCTCGAAGCCCATCAGCCCCTCGGCGGCGATCCGGCCTTTCAGGGCCGGATCGAGCACGGCCATGTAACGCACCGTCTGCGAGTCCTTCCATGTCGGGGCAAAGCGCGCCGTGTCCACGATGTGCTTGATCTCTTCCCTTGTCACGGGCGCGTCCGAAAATCTGCGCACGCTGCGGCGTTCTCTGATGCATTCGAGAGCTTCCATAGGTTCCGACTCCTTTGCGTTTTTGACGATTTCATCGTCCGGCGGCGGCTTGTCGCCGGACGACCGTTGCGAATGTTCCACGTGGAACATTTTTCTGCACGGCACCGGATGATCCGGTGGGCATCATGCGCCGCGCGTCCTTTGAGGCTTTCCCGACGAAAAGCTCCCGACGCTATTTGCCGATGCAGAAGCGGCCGAAGATCTCGTGCAGCAAGTCTTCGTCGCGGTCGCCGCCGAGGATGCGGGAGAGCGAACGGCGGGCGTCGCCGACGCAGCTCGACACGAGCGCCTGATCGAGACCGTCGCCGAGAGCTTTCAGCCCCGTGCCGACGCTGGCGATGGCGCCGCGCAGTTCCTCCACCTGGCGCGAGCTGGCATTCAGCCCCGTATCGAGCGCGCCGGTGCCGGAGACGAGGCCGACAAGGGATTCCTTCAGCTCGTCGAGGCGCAGTCCCTTGGCCGCGGACACGGAAATCACCGTGCTGGCAGGGATCAGGGCCGTCAGCGAGGCTTCGCTGATCTGCTGCGGCAGGTCGGCCTTGTTGAGGACGACGAGGTGCGGCGTGTCGGCCAGCTCGTGGACGCGGTCCACGTCCTCCTGATGGAGCGGTTCGCTGCCGTCGATGACCCAGACGCAGACGTCGGCCTCTTTCATGGCGGCGCGGGCGCGCTCGACGCCGATGGCTTCCACTTCGTCGTGATAGTTCTCGGTTATGCCGGCGGTGTCGACGAGGCGCAACGGGATGCCGCGGTAGGTCAGTACGGCTTCAATGACGTCGCGCGTGGTGCCAGGGATGGCGGTGACGATGGCGCGCGACTCCTTGAGCAGGGCGTTGAGCAGCGACGACTTGCCGGCGTTGGGGCGGCCGACGATGGCGACGCGGATGCCCTCGCGCAAGATGACGCCGGAAGAGCAGCGCTCGAGCAGATCCGCCAGCGACTGGCGCACGATCTCGAGGCGGCCGGCCAACGATTCGTCGGCGATGTAGGGCACGTCTTCCTCGGGAAAGTCGAGGCCGACTTCGATCTCGGCGCCGAGGGAGGTCAGCTCCTCGTAGATCTCGCTGACGGCGCGCGTCAGCTCGCCGTCCAGCGTGCGGTTGGCGGCGCGCAGGGCCTCGTTGCTGCGGGCCTGGATCAGCGCGCCGACGGCTTCGGCCTGCGAGAGGTCAAGGCGGCCGTTTTCGAAGGCGCGGCGGGTGTACTCGCCGGGCAGGGCCATGCGCGCTCCGCCGGAAATCAGCAGCTCAAGGCAACGCTGCGCCGCCAGGCTGCCGCCGTGGCAGTGCAGTTCCACCAGATCTTCGCCGGTGTAACTGCGGGGCCCCCGAAACGGCAGCACGAGGATGTGGTCAATCACCTCGCCCGATTCGTCGAGCAGCACGGCATTGCGCGCGAAACGCACTTTCAGCGGCGCCTCGGTCTGAAGACGCACCTGGCGCTGCGCGATCGCCCAGGAATCGGGGCCCGAAAGCCGCACAATGGCAATGCCGCTGTTTCCCCAAGCCGTCGAAATTGCCGCGATCGTGTCTCCGAACACAATGGTCACCTCCCCGAAAGAGTTGCCTTGCTTTCTCGTCTCCAACTTCCCGGTTTTATTATAGCAGAGCGCAAATTCATTATGACGATTCCTATTTAAAAATTCAAGAGGGAGGCGGATTCTTTCGCCGCGCCACCGGATCGGCGCCCCTTCCGGGACGCAAGGATTCTCTTGACAACGGCGGCTCTTCGTGCTATAAAATGCGCCAAGCAATTCCCAATCTTTTGCAAAGGCGTGAACTTTCATGATCTCGGCAACCATCCATATCCATAACACCTTTGACAACGGCATGTGGTGGCGCAGCGTGGGGACTCTCTTCGACGAGGACCGACGCGCTGTCGTGCTGCGGTCTGAATAAATCCGTCCGGATACGAAGAGCCGGTTCCCATTCATGCGGGAACCGGCTCTTTTTCGTTTATCTTCCGTTCGGCGTCCGGAAAGGGGGAATGTCCATGGAGCCCGGCTGGCGGCTCAAACAAGACGAACATCGCAGCGTGCGGAATTCGGCGGCCGTCGTCGGCCGGACTTCACGGATCCTCGCGGGATCCCGTTCATCTCAGGGAGGTTTTTGTCATGCAGTTCACTCAGCTTCAGTCGATTCTCGTCGTGCTCGGCTTCTTCACCGTCGGCGATCTGATCGCCTCGCGCACCCGGGCGCTCGTTTCCATGCGCTTCGTCTCCTCAGCCATGATTCTCGCCGCTTTCTGGCTGGGGATGCCCGCGGACTTGTTCAAGACCACGGGGCTGATGAGTCTGGCGATGACGTTCATTCCCGTGCTGATGGTGCACATGGGCACGATGATCGACGGCCGGGCCATGCTGGCGCAGTACCGCACCGTACTAATCGCGCTGGCGACCATGTGCGCCGCTTCGGCCGCCGTGATTCTGATCGGAAGTCCGCTGATCGGCATGAACTTCGCCCTCACCGCCACGGGCCCCATTTCCGGCGGCAACGTGGCCATGCTGATCATGAGCGAAGCCGCCCAAGCCAAAGGGCTGAACGACATCCTCGTGTTCATCACGATGCTCTTGATTCTGCAGGGTTTCATCGGCGTGCCCATCGCCAGTTTCTGCCTGCGCCGCGAAGCGCGCCGCCTCAAGGCCGCCTTCGCCGCCGGCGGGCAGGCTGCGGAAACCGAAGCCGAAAAGAGCGAGCGCAAAAAGCCGATCCCCGAACTGCCCAAAAAACTGCGCACACCGTTTGTGCTGCTGTGCAAGAGCTTTCTCGTCGCCGCCTTGGCCGTCGCCGCCGCGCAGGCGACCGGCAACCGCGTCCATCCCTTCGTGATGGCGCTCGTCTTCGGCGTCGCCGCCTACGAGCTGGGCTTCCTCGAAGGGCGTATCCTCGACATCGCCGCCTCCAGCGGCCTCTCCATGTTCATCATGCTTCTGCCCACGTACGTCAACCTCAGCAAGGCCACGCCGCGGATGGTTCTGTCGCTCTTCTGCCCGATCGCCGTATCCTTCGCCGCCGCCGTGATCGGGCTGGTCGCCTCGGCGTACCTGATCAGCCGCTTCGCGAAAAGCTCGTTCGACATGACGCTGGCCATCGGCGCCTGCTGCCTGATCGGCTTCCCCGGCACCTACATCGTCGCCGACGAGGTATCGCGCAGCTTTGGCGACACGCCCGCGGAAAAGGAGTTCATCGAAAGCCGCATCATGCCGCAAATGCTCGTTTCCGGCTTCACGACTGTTACAATAGCCTCGGTGTTTCTGGCCGGATTCCTGGTCAACTTCATGTGATCTCGAGAAAGGAAGAATAAAATCATGGACAAAGCGAAGATCCTCGCGTTGGCCGCTCAGGCTGAAGACGAAATGACCGCGCTCCGTCACGAGCTTCACCGTCACCCCGAGCTGGGCTGGCAGGAAGTGCGCACCACCGACGCGATCGAACGCGAG
Source organism: Pyramidobacter piscolens W5455 (assembly GCF_000177335.1). NCBI lineage: Bacteria > Thermotogati > Synergistota > Synergistia > Synergistales > Dethiosulfovibrionaceae > Pyramidobacter > Pyramidobacter piscolens. The sequence goes on along the minus strand of NZ_ADFP01000075.1, from coordinate 22,698 downwards.
CTGAAAAAGATCGGCTGCGCCATCCTCCGCCGCGGCTTCGCCGGCACGCGGTGCGGCATCGTCTGCGACGTCAATCCCGACTCGCCCGGCCCCTGCGTGGCCGTTCGTGCCGACATCGACGCGCTGGCCGTAGCGCGTGAGGACAACGATCTTGAATACGCCTCCGCCGCCCCCGGCGTCATGCACGCCTGCGGGCACGACGCCCACGCCGCCTCGCTGATCGGCGCGGCCAAAATCTTCAAGGCGCTCGAAAGAGATCTGCCCGGCCGCGTGCGCCTCATGTTCCAGCCCTCGGAAGAACAGGCCACCGCGCCCGGCGCCAAAGCCCTTATCGAAGAAGGCATGCTCGACGGCGTCGACGCCGTCATCGGCTATCACGTCCGCGCCGGCGCGCCCGAAGGCGAGATCCAGTTCACTCCCGGCCCCGCCACCACTTCCGGCGACATCTGGGAACTCGACGTCATCGGCAAAGGCGGCCACGGCAGCCGCCCGCAGGACGCCGTCGATCCCACCGTCGCCGCCGCGCAGATCATCTGCGCCCTGCAGACCGTCGTCAGCCGCGAGATCCCGCCCGGCGAGCGCGTCGTCGTCAGCATCGGCACGCTCAAAAGCGGCAGCGCCGTCAACGTCATCCCCGAAAAGTGCGAAATCACCGGCAACATCCGCACCACCAACCCCGCCGTCCGCGCCACGCTGCCCGAACGCATCGAGCGCATCGCCAACGGCGTCGGCCTGGCCATGCGCTGCCGCACCGACTTCCGCTTCATCCCCGTCTATCCCAGCGTCGTCAACGACGAAGCCATGTGCCAGTTGCTCGAACAGGCGGCCGGAGAACTGTTCGGGGCCGAAAAAGTGAAGCGCGTCCCCATATCCTCCGGCTCCGACGACTTCAACTTCTACTCCGCGGAACGCCCGTCCGTCTACTTCAACGTCGGCATGGGCGGACCCGGCACGCCCTACGCTGCCGCCCACCACTCGCCCCAGTTCCGCACCAACGACGCCATCCTCAAAACCTGCGCCGCCGCCGTCGTCGCCACGGCGTGCAAATTTTTGGAAGCGAAAGCGAAATAAAAAGCCGAGGCTGCCTTTTTTCCCGCTCGCAAGCGGGTCAAAAGACAGCCTCGCGCTGTGCGTCCCGTAGTGTTATCTGCCTTTTCGTGAGAAAACGGCCATCTGCAAAGTGCCTTTTCGTGAGAAAATTTTACCAGGAAGGGCATCCCTTCCTGTTTTTGACTCGCTTCTTGTCTGGAAGGCGCTATTTTATTTCCGGCGCGGCTTCATGACCAGCGCGCGGATCTTTTCCTCGATGATCTCCCAGAAGATCCACAGCGGGATCGAAAGGACCATCAGCGCCATGAACAGGATCTTCACGCCCGCCGTCGGCCCCGAGGTCAGCTCGGACCCCAGCAGCGACAGCACCGCCATGCCGGGAGCGCGTCCCAGCAGGCAGACCAGCGACAGCGGCAGCAGTCTCAGCTTCGTCATGCCGGCGATGAAGCACACCGCGTCGTCGGGCAGCGCCGGCAGCAGGAAGATCATGAAGAACATCGTGTAGCCGCCCTTCGTCAGCAGCGAGTCGAAACGCTTCATCACGCCGTCGGGCACGAGACGGCGCACGAATCTTTCTCCCAGCAGACGTGCCAGCAGCATGGCGAGCAGACTGCCCAGCGCCAGTCCCAGCGTCGTCAGCGCCCAGCCTTTCCAGAAGCCGAACACGAAACCGCCCGCCAGCGCCACGGCCTGGCCGGGGATCGGCGCGAACAGCACCTGCAGCACCTGTACGCCCACAAAGAACCACGGCGCCGAAGCGCCCTTGCGCAGCAGCAGGTCGCGGAAACTCCGCGGATCGGCGAAAAACTGCCCGACAAACGACTGCCATCGCCCGGCGACATCTTCGGGCAGCAGCCACAACACCGCTTCATAAACGGCGAACATCGCCGCCGCGATCGCGCAAGCCGCCGCGACCACCGCCGCCAGCCCCGCCGCCTTGCGCCGCAGCAGGGCGAGGAATTCACTTTTGTTCACCGGGGCATCCTCCGTTCAGATATGCGTCGCCATCCTCCGCTGCGGGCGGCGGCAAACCGCCGCTGCGCCGGCGAAAGGATTCTTTTTCGTTCCATTTTGCGCTACAATAGAGGCTGCTTTTCCTGACCTCCTCCAAAGGAGTGGTTTTCTTGATGCGTCTTGGACTTCTCGGCGGCATCGTCGGCGCGCTCTTCGTTCTCTGGCTGATTCCCACGCTCGTGAGCGGATTTTTCGGCCTCGTCTGGTTCCTGGTCAAGCTGCCGTTCCGCCTGCTTCATCTGATCGTCATAGACGGACTCTTCGGCCTGCTCGGGCTTGTCTGGAAGCTCTGCAGCGGCTTTTTCGCCCTTTTCGGCGTCGTCGGCACCGTCGTCATGTGGCTGCTCATCGCCGCCGCCGGCGTTTGGGGCGGCGTCTCCCTGCTCAGCGCGTGCGCCGGGACTTCGCCGTCCCGCAGAAGCCACGGCGCCTCCTCAGCGCCGCGCGCTTGCGAAGAAAAAATCGACGCCGGGGCGCCGCGCTTCGCTTCGCGCCGGTGGGCGCTGGGGATTTTCGGCCTCGGCAGCGACGCTTCGCAAAACGACATCAAAAGGCGCTATCGCGAGCTCGTCGCCGCGGAACATGCCGACCGCCCCGCCTCCGACCGGGCCGACGGACGGCGTCTGGCGCAGATCGACCAAGCTTACGAAATCCTCACCCATTGAATTATAAATCGTCACGACAGCGTCGGCAAATCATTTTCCGGCGCTGTCAGCCGCTCACAGATCGCCGCGCCCCTCAAAGATTCAGCGCGCTTTGTTCGGCAGGGCGTTCCGCTCGAAATCGGCCCTCGCCGCGGCGCGCAGCTCCGGCGGCCGGAACACGTCGAGGCCGGTCATGGCCAGCCCCGTGGCGGCAAGACGTTCCACCGCGGCGGCAATTTTCTGCTTCGAATCCATCATCCAACCTCCTTAAAATAAACTCTTAAAGATTATCCGATCGTATTTAAATTTTTGTTTCGATCCAGTGTCGTTATTCTACACGCTCCCGCCCAGTTCCGCAATCGAAAAAGCCATGACGACGCCGAGGTCTTCACCAGCGGCAGAGGCACGTTCCGCCACGCAAAAAAAACCGCGCCCCGAAAAACGAAATTTCGGGGCGCGGTTTTGTCGTTTTCGTCGCGGCCAACGCCCCGTGCAGAACGTCACGGCATGGGCGGCCTTTTTCAGATCCGCTTGGCGTGATAGCGCCGTTTGGGGGAAAGACTGCTACAATAAAGCGAAAAAGAGGAGGCGGGGCGCATGAACGAGAAGGATTGGACACTGCTGACGGCGCTGGCGGCGGAAAGAAATCTCACGCGCGCGGCGCAGAGGCTGTACGTCACCCAGCCGGCCGTGACGCGGCGCATCCAACAGATCGAGCAGGAGCTGAACTGCGCCATCGTCGTCCGTGGAGCGCGCGGCGTCGAGCTGAGCGCCGAAGGCGAAGCGCTGGCCCGTTACGCCGCCGAGGAACTGCAGCGTCTGCGGGAGCTGCGCGAATACATCGACAACCACGGCGCCGACGTGCGCGGCATGATCCGCCTGGCCTGCGCCAACGCCTACGCGCGCGCCTGCCTGCCGGGGATTCTCAAAGAATTCTCCGCCCGCTGCCGCGGCGCGGACGTCCACGTCGTCACCGGACACAGCGCCGCTCAGGCGCGCCGCCTGAGCGCGGGTGAAGTCCACGTGGCCATCGTGCGCGGACCGTTCGATTGGGGGGAAGAAAGTTTGCCTCTCGACGCCGATCCTTACTATTACGTCGTCAGCGCCGCGCCCGTCGAGCTGGAGCGTCTGCCCGAACTGCCGCAGATCCGCATCACCACCGACGCGCCTCTGGAAGCGGAACTGCACCGCTGGTGGACGGAGCGCTACCGCCGGCCGCCGCGCGTTTCCACCGTCGTCGACCGTTCCGACATCTGCGTGGAGATGGTACGGCGCGGGCTGGGCTACAGCCTGCTTTCCGGGCTCGACACACAGGGCTGCCCGGATCTGTTCCGCGAGCGTCTTCTCTTCGCTTCCGGCAAACGCGAACTGCGCCGCGACACGCGGGCTTACTGCCGCGCCGCTTCGCTGCAGCTTCGCGCCGTCAGAGCCTTCTGGGATTTTCTGCGCGAACGGAGCCAGCGGAGCGAAAATTGATTTTCCACCCCGCTGTGATATTTTGAAATCGCCGCGGCGCTTTCGCGGAAAGAAACGTCGCATCATTCGAGAGGGCTCGACCAAAAAACAACACGTTCCCCCAACGTTGCCGATCGGCAGCATTGGGGGAACTTGTTGTTTTCACAAAGTATCTCGTCCTGATGGAGATAGTTCAAAACCAACGGCGCCTAGAGAACAAAAACGACCGCCTTGAGTACGCGGGAGAACCATCCCATTTTGGTGTACTTTTTCATCGTAAAGCCAGCGGCGCCGTAAGCACAAGCAGGAGCCGGAGCAGCCATAGGCATGGTCTTCGAAAAGCCGAAGCTTTCAGAGATTATTTTATCCTCCGGAAGCTTCGGCTTTTATTTCCTCTGCTATGGCTACTTGTCGTTGCGATACGCGTTCATCAGGCAGCCGGCGAGGAGCATGTCCCGTTCGCCGCGCGTGACGCCGGGCAGCGACAGCGTCACGGGGAGGCGCGTGCCGCCGTCGAGCAGTTCGGCCTCGATCTCTGTGTTGTCGCCGCTCGCGAACGCCCTCACGCCGGGGATGAAAAGCCAGGCGCCGGTTTTGAACTTGGCGCGGTCTGCGTCGCCGACGATCCACGGGGCCATGCCCCAGTTGACGAGGTTGCTGCGGTAGCGTTTGGTGGCGTACTCGCGGGCCACGTTGGCCTGGCCGCCCAGCATTTTCTGGCTGCTGGCGGCCTGCTCGCGCGCCGAGCCGTCGCCTGGTTTGACGGCGCAGACGAGGCTGCCGAGGCCGACGCGCTCAGCTTCGATTCCGGCGAGGTCGAGCAGTTTTTTCAGCTCCGCGGGCATCTCGCCGCCGTTTTTCACCGCCGCGGCGCGCGCCTCTTCGAGCGCTTTCGCCCGCTTGGCCGCGGGCACGTAATTTGGATCTTTGCGCTGCAGCGTGAACTCGGCCAGCTTGAGCGGGTTGCTGCGCAGCGACGAGGTCTCGCCGGAGGGGATCAGCTCGTCGGTGGTGGTGACGGGATCGTCGATCACCGAGGCGACCAGCAGCAGCTGATTCTCCGGCAGCGGGGCGATCTCGGGCCAGGGCTTGATGTTGGGGCCGTAGCGGAGCTCCGTCTCCGGATGCGGACGGCCGAAACCGTTGTAGACGCGCTTGGCGTAGATTTCACCGTCGAAGACGTACGGCTCGTGCTCCGCGAGGCGGTCGGCGAACTCGAAAGCGCTGGTGAGCGTGCCGCCGTTGGCCGCCGTGGCGGCGATGCTGCGCGCGTCCATGAGCGCCACGGCCGACCATTGGCCGGCGTTGGGCTTGGAGCCTTCGCGGTTGGGGAAGTTGCGCGTCGTATGTCTGATGCTGAATCCCTGATTGCAGGGCGTCTCGCCGGCGCCGAAGCAGGGACCGCAGAAGGCCGGATAGTTGACCGCCCCGGCGTTAATGAGTTTTTGCATCCAGCCGCCGTTCATCAGCGCCTCGCCGACGGGCATGCTGGACGGATAGACGCTGAGGCCGAAAGCGCCGCAGCCGGTGCTGCCGCCGTCGAGGATCTGCGCTGCGGCGACGAGGTTCTCGAAGTTGCCGCCGGCGCAGCCGCAGATCACGCCCTGTTCGACGTGGAACGTTCCGCCGCGCAGCTTGCCGGTCAGGTCAATGTCCAACTCGGGATTGTCCATCAGTTCGCGCGCGTCCTGCTCGGCCTGACGCAGAATGTCGCCGGCGTTGGCCTTGAAGTCGGCGATGGTGTAAGCGTTGCTGGGATGGAACGGCACGGCGATCATCGGCTCGACGGCGCCGAGGTCGACGACGAGCGCGCCGTCGTAGCGGGCCGCCGCGTCGGGCTCGAGCGGGACGTAGTCCTGGGGACGGCCGTGGATGCGGAAAAATTCGGCGATCTTTTCGTCGGTGCGCCAGATCGACGTCCAGCAGGCCGTCTCCGTGGTCATCACGTCGACGCCGAGACGGAACTCGGCGCTCAAGCTGGAGACGCCGGGGCCGACGAACTCCATGACCTTGTTTTTCACGAAACCGCTTGCGAACACCGCGCCGATGACGGCCAGCGCCACGTCGTGAGGCCCGACGCCGGGACGGGGCGCGCCGGTCAGATAGACGGCGATCACGCCCGGCCAGGCGAAGTCGTAGGTGCGACCGAGGAGCTGCTTGACCATTTCCGGGCCGCCCTCGCCGACGGACAGCGTCCCCAGCGCGCCGTAGCGCGTATGGCTGTCGGTGCCGAGGATCATGCCGCCGCTTTTGGCCATCGCCTCGCGCATATACTGGTGGATCACGGCCAGGTGGCGGGGCACGAAAATGCCGCCGAACTTCCGCGCCGCCGTGAGGCCGAACATGTGGTCGTCCTCGTTGATCGTGCCGCCGACGGCGCAGAGGCTGTTGTGACAGTTGGTGAGCACATAGGGTACAGGGAACTTTTCCAGCCCGCAGGCGATGGCCGTCTGCAGCGCCGCCACGTAGGTGATGTCGTGGCTGGTCAGCGCGTCGAACTTCAGGTGCAGCAGCCCGTCGCCACGATCGGAATCGTGCGCGGCGACGATGCGGCGGGCCATCGTGCCCTCGCCTGACTGAGCGGGCAAAGATCCCTCGTGATGCTCCCCTTCTTCAGCTAATCTCGCTTTCAGTTCGTCGGCTGAAAGTTTTTCAGGCTCGGCAACCAGAACTTTTCCGTTAAAAAGAGTGACCGGCTTATCGATCAACGTAATCATAAAAAATCCCCCGCTTTCTTTTTTATGAAAGTTCGTTTCTCGTTTTATTTGATGGCACTATATCAACACCTCGCAATAAAATCAAATGAATGTTTTTAATGAAAATCCATACTGTTTTTGCATAATAGCTAAAAAATTTCAAACGATATATATTATAAAATATATAACAACTCCTTTAACAAGGACTTTACTTGTCATAAAAGCTGTTATTAATTCTTGTCTCTTCGATCAGTAATTTTACGAAAGATCGGGCAATTTCTCTAACGTTTCGATTTTGAGAATCTCAGCCATCAGTTTTTGAGCTTTTCCCAATGAGAAACTCTCAACCGCCAAGCCTATAAATTTGCCCTGCTCCTGTTCGGGCGACATCGGCGCCGCCTTGCTTCCTGACATATCGTCAATTTGCTGCGTCAAGACGCGGTCGTTTTTTAACGTAACCGTCATGCGGCTGCCCCAGCGTTTGGGGTACCGTTTTGTAAACAGCTTATCGGGAATGACCTTCATGTTCTCGGCAATCCGCTTAATCTGCGGATCTTCGAGCAAATCGCCCCGAAACTCGGCCTGCGTAACCTTGCCGCGCACAAAGGCCGTCGCGCAGGTATAAGCGATGCTGAATTTGGCTTCGACATAGCTTGAGGGATAATGAGCAAAGCCGCATTGCAGAACGCCCACGTCATAGGTTTCAACCAAAACGGAAGCAATCTGTTCCGGGTCGATATGATATTTTTCGCGGAGTATCAGCGCGGCGTCAATCGAGTGGTGCGTTGAGCGGCAGCACGGATAGGGCTTTTTGTCGATGTTCAAAATCTCGTAGTGCATTCCAAGTTCGGCATCGACTTTTAACATATCAAAGCGGTCCGTCACGGCCGCGTAAAAACCGCCGTCTTCCGCGTCAAGAATGTGTTCCGGCCCCGTCATGCCACCCTGCGCCAGCAGCGCGGAAGTCAAGCCGTTTACAGCGGCACGGGCGGGGCTCAGTTTTTTGCACGTCGCGCCCTCGGTCAAAAATGCCCAAAGGCCGGCCGACTGGCTTCCCGCCATTCCCAAAGCGCTCACCGTTTGATCTTCGCTAAGCTTTAACAGGCGAGCCGCAGCAGCAGCGGCACCAAACGTCCCGATCAGCCCCGTCGTATGCCAACCGCGTTTACGGTTGCTGACAACGTCCATGCCGAGCCCGATCCGGGCCATAGTTTCATAACCGACGATAACCGCTTCAAGGAATTCTTTTCCGCCGATTCCAAGAGCGTCGGCAAGAGTCCACGCTGTTGTCACAATAACCGCGCCGACGTGAGATTTTGACCCCGTATGGACATCGTCAAGCTCCAGCGCATGAGCCATAATCCCGTTCAGCAGCAACGCCGCCGTCGGCGTCATTTTTTCGCCGCGCCCCCACACGGAAGCGGTAACAGGAGCGGAAGTTCCGAACCATTTTTTAAAACGCTCGCACTCGCCAGGAATTTCTCCGTAATGAACCGCGCCGAGAGCCGCGCCCATGGAATCAAGAACGCAGTAATGTGCCGCGTTCACCACTGCTTCAGGCGCGTTCTCAAGGCAGAAGCTCAGAATAAAGCGCGCCAGATTCCTCAGCTCGTTCATGATCAAGCTCCTGAACGGATCGGATCAGATATCAAGTGAATTATATTTTTCGATATAATTCAGCAGGCCGTCCTCACTAACAATCTTGATCTCCTTGTCTGAAAGTGTAAACGGCATTTTAAAGCCCGGATCGTTTGGCTTCAGGATCACGCGGTTGGCGATGTCGACAAAAAGCTCCTCGCCGTCGGAGATTTTATCCGTATCGCACTCGATCAGGATCATGCCGTTATTGATCGCGTTGCGATAAAAAATGCGGCCGAACGACTTTGCCAGCACGGCGCCGACCCCGGCTTCCTTAATAATCAGCGGTGCGATCTCGCGGCTGGAACCGCAACCAAAGTTTTTATCGGCCACGATAAAATCGTCTTTTTTCACGTTTTTAATAAACTCAGGGCGCGTATCTTCAAGCAGGTGCTTTGCATACTCGGGCGGATTCGCTCTTAATGAAATCAAACGCCCGGGAGCGATTGAATCCGTGCTGACATTGCTGCCAAACTTCCACGCCTTGCCTTGAATGTGATCACGAATCATTTTATATTCTTCCTTTCAATTGGCTAGTCCATAACTTTGCGGGGATCGGTGATATGTCCGGTAAGGGCGGTCGCCGCTGCGGTCGCAGGGCTGGAAAGATAAATCCTCGCCGTGGGATTGCCCATTCTGCCCTTAAAGTTTCTGTTCTGAGTCGCCACAACCACTTCGCCGTCACTCGGAATTCCCTGATGAACGCCCATACACGGGCCACAATTCGGCGCCTCGATCATCGCGCCCGCCTCGGCAAGAGTCAAAAGCGTGCCGTCGCGCAGGCACTCATGATAAACATAGCGCGAGTTGGGGATCACAAGAAGGCGCACGCCTTTGGCGACCTTTTTGCCGCGAAGGATATCGGCGGCGATGTGCATATCTTCAATGCGCCCGTTCGTGCAGCTGCCGAGGTAAATCAGATTGACCTTCTCGTCCTCGCAGTTTTTCACAAGATCGACGTTTTCAACATAATGCGGCTTGGAAACCAGCGGTTCAAGCTTCGTCACGTCAATATCGATCACGCGCTCGTAATTCGCGTCATCATCGGCAACGATTTCGCGGTAATCTTCCTCACGGCCCATCTGGCGCAAAAATTCGCGCGTATGGTCATCTGTTTCCATGATCGCGTTTTTCGCGCCAAGGTCAACGCCCATGCTCGTGATCGTAAGGCGCGCTTCCTGCGAAAGAGAGTGGATCGTATCGCCGCGGAACTCCAGCGATTTATAAATCGCCTGATCAGATTTAATGATGCTTGCGAGCTTCAGCATAATGTCTTTAGAATAAACGGCCTTGGGAAGTTTTCCCGTCACGTTAACGCGGAACGTTGCCGGAACCCTGATCCACGTTTTGCCGAAACGAGTCACCGCGACCATGTCCGTTGAACCGCAGCCCGTCGCAAAGCAACCGAACGCGCCGTGAACCGTCGTATGCGAATCGCCGATAATGCATACTGTGCCGCATTTCAGGTACGATTCATACACGTGAGCGTGAACGTGCCCCGTGGCTCCCTCTTCCCAGAAGCAATGATGAGAATTCGCGTATTCGCGGCACAGCGCGTGCTCGTTTGCAACTTCGCGCGTCGACTCAGGGCCGAACTCGTTCGCAAAAAGAACTTTTCTGGGATCAAAAACCGGGTCTTTATCGTATCCTCTCTCCTTCATCAGACGGACAAGCAGAGGCCCCGAGCCGTCATGAAGCGCGGCAAAGTTTACGTCTACAACAACGGTTTCGCCCGCTTTAACGGATCTGCCCACATTTTCGCTTAAAATCTTTTCAACAAGAGTCTGTCCCATGTTCTCCTCCATAAATTAGACTAAACTTTTTATTCCGACTGCGAACTCACAAAACACTGAATAAGTTCTTCCGCATTTGAAAGCTTATCGAAATCTTTGATTTTATTGACTAATACCTGAATCTCATTTTTGGTGTAAAATGGAATTAGATTGCTATTGAATTTAGCAATAACGTTCTCAATTTTTATAGGATTCTGCAGCGTCCCCAATTCATACCGCTGATCCTTGACATATTCATGCCCGTCTTTTGTCACGACCTTGAGCCAGCCGGGGAACCGGCCGGGATTGCGCTTGCTCTCATCGGGCACGCATTGAATCCGCGACATCAGATCGAGAACTGCGGGGTCTTTCGCGTACTTCATATTGACCTCCCACGGGCCGACCGCGCCTTTGATCGCCGCGATCGCCACGACGTACGGCAGGCTGAAGCGCATCATATAATCGCTCTGCGGATGAATCTTCGCCTCGCGCGGATCGCACACGATCTTGTAGCAGCGGTTTTCAATGCGGCACTCGGCTGACTGAATATCATCGGCCGTAAATCCGTATTCCTTCTGAAGAGCAAGCATACAATCGATAAATGAATGGGTCATGTGGCATACAGGGTACATCTTAAACGCGATCTCGGGCGTATGCCAAACTTTTCCGATGTCCCTAAATTCTTCCTGAAGGCCGTCGATGTCGCCCACGTGTGTTTTCCACATTCCGAACTTGCCTTCAAAAACCCTTTTCGGGCCAACATACCCGTGCCTGGCCATCAGAAGCGCATAAATCGCGCTGTGAGCCCCCCAGCCCGGATGGATCTTTTTCGTCCACGAACCGTCGTTCAAAAACTCCTGAAGGGCCGCCGACTGGCTTCCGCAAATGCCCAGCGCGTTGACCAGAGTTTCTTTGGAAAACCCCATCAGCTTTGCTGCAACGCACGCTGCGGCAAACGGCGCGACGATCCCCGTTCCGTGATAGCCGACATCGTGGAATCTCCCTTTTGCAGCCAAACCGAGGCGAACAATTATCTCCCAGCCCGCTACAATTGCCGTCATCATATCGCGCCCGGAGGCGTTCACATGCTCGCCCACGGTCACTGCCGTGCTCGTCACGGCGGCGCTCGGGTGCACAATAGCGGCCACATGCGTATCGTCGTAATCCGCGCCGTGAATCAGCGAAGAATTATACAGAGCCACGTCGGCAAGCGAAGCCTTGTCCCTTCCGCCCCACAAAGTGCAGACAGCCGGGGACTTCAGCTCAAGCAGAGCGTTCTTCACCGCCTCGGCATGAGGCAGCTTTTGGCACGACATCGCGACTCCGAATGTATCCATCAGGAGCATTTTTCCATAATCAATCACATTCAGGGGAATCTGCTCATACATAAGGCTTAAAGCAAATTCCGCCATTTGTTCTGATATTGTCAAATTTTCTGCCATCATAAGGCTCCTTTTTCAGCACATCAAAAAATCATTTAACGTTCACGGCAAGGGGGAAACGTTCCGTCTCGGCAGAGGGGAACAGGACACATGGAGCTTAACCTGCGCGAAATCAATTACGTTCTCTCGATCAAAAGCGAAGGCAGCGTCACCAAGGCGGCCCGCGCCCTGCACATTGCGCAGCCCTCGCTCACTCAATCGTTGAAAAAAATCGAAAAACGCCTCGGCGTGCCCTTATTTGACCGCTCTTCCGGCTCCATGCGCCTCACCTATGCAGGTGAACGCTTCGTCGCCGCCGGGCTCAAAATCCTTCAGATCTCGCGAGACCTTGAAAACGAAATCCAAGACATCTTAAAAAACGACGCAGGGCGCATCCTCTTAGGGATCACGCTGTACCTCGGATCGTACATGTTTACCCGCATCAAAAAGATTTACTCGCGGCTTCACCCCAATGTCGAACTTCAAGTTCTTGAAAGAACCTCGGCCGAACTTGAATGCCTCGTCTTATCGGGCGAACTCGACACGGCCATTCTCCCCTTTACGGGGACCGCCATTCAGGGACTCGCCTACGAACCTCTTTTTAAAGGGCAGGTGCTTCTCATGATGCAGAAAGGGCACCATCTTGAAAAATTCTTCTACAAAAAAGACGGCGCCCCCCTGCCGCACATCGACATCAAACTTTTAGGAAAAGAACCTTTCATTGAAAGCGCCGAAGGCCAGCGAATGAATCAGGTCGCGGAAAAAATCTTTGAAACCGCCGGGATCAACCCGCCGATAGTCTTCAAATCCCGAAGCATCGAAACTATCAAACGTATGGCCTCCGCCGGAATAGGCCTCGCCTTGCTGCCCGACTATTACCGAAACTTCATCGATAATCACACGAAGGCTTCTTATTGCCTGCTGGACAAACAATACATCCCAGACTGGCACGTCTGCGTCGTTCATCAGGATCAGAAGCCTCTTTCTCCAATCCTCAAGGAATTCATAAAAATCCTGAAAGCGGAATTTTTACACTTTCCGGAAAACTATTCTTCCATTAGGACTGAATAACGTCACGCTGCAACGGCTTTCTTACTCAGAGTCTTTTCAACAAAATACAGGACAACTCCGATTACAAGGCCAATCACCGAACTGATAGTTTCAGGCGCAATCAGCATTACACCGGCAACAATCCAAATGACGCGGCGCAAAACTGATACGCGAGAGAGGAAATATCCCTGAAGGCCGACCGTCATGCAAAATACGCCGGCAACGCAGAAAAAAACGGCAAGTCCAATCTGCCACAAAGAGCCGATCATTACGAGCGCGGGCTGGAAAACCATGCAGAATGCGATTAAGAACGCAGGCAGCCCCATCCACCATGCGGCGTACCCAATGCGCGCCGACGAAGCTTTTGCAATCGGGGCGGCAGCAAATGCGGCCATAGCCACAGGCGGAGTAATCGCCGACATCGATCCAAAGAACAGAACGAACAGATGCGCCGCAACGGGAGGCACACCTAAAGAGACAATAGCAGGCGCTCCGAGGATCGCCAGGATAATGTAGCAAGCTGACGCGGGAAGACCCATCCCCATAATGATGGAACACAGCATAACAAGGATCAGCAAAAGCCACAGTCTCCCACCCGCAAGAGCAACAAGAATATTCGCGAGTTTAAGAATTAAGCCCGAGGTCTGAAGAGCAAGCAGAATCAGTCCGGCGCAAGAGCACGCCATAATTACCGTCATAGAACTGCGAGCTGTTTTTACAAGGATTGTAAGCCAATCTTTAGCAAGAACTTTCCGCAGTTTTTTCTTTGTAAGAGACAGAACGATCAGCAAACAGCAGCAGTAGAAACAAGCCTTATCAGCCGGATACTGAAGAGCTCCCAATACATAAACCAGAAGGACAAGCGGTGTAATGTAAATGAAGCCGCCTTTTTTTATAACATCCTTAAACTTGGGGATCTCATTCTCAGGCAGCCCACGCATATTTAGCGATGCCGCGCGAAAATCCACGCAGAGATAAAGCGCTAGATAATAGAGAATCGCGGGAATTGCGGCTGCTTTGCAGACATCCCAATAAGGAATTCCCAGAATATCAGCCATAATGAATGCAGCCGCACCCATGACAGGAGGCATGATAAGGCCGCCGGTTGAAGCCACTGCAGAGACGGCTCCTGCAAAAACGGGAGTATATCCGACTTCCTGCATCAAGGGAATCGTTATCGTTCCGGTTGCAACGACGTTAGCCACGGCGCTGCCGCTGATAGATCCAAATAAAGCGCTGCCGAAAATGGAAACTTTCGCGGGACCGCCTCTCACTCTGCCAAATCCGCTATTCGCCAAGTCGAGGAAGAACGCTCCTCCGCCTAAAGAGTCAAGCAGTTGCCCAAACAGAAGGAAAATAAAAACCTGATTTGTAGAAACTCCTAAAATGCTGCTGAAAATTCCTTCCGTTCCCATATATCCCATTGAAATTAACTGAGAAAACCTTACACCAGGATGACGGAACATTGCGATGGGAACGTGCTTTCCAAAATAGGCATAGGCAAGGAAAAAAATCGCTATTAATGGCATCGCAATCCCTGTGACCTTACAGGTTCCAAAGAGAACTAACAAAATAAGCGTCGTTCCAAAAACAAAGTCTTCCGTCTCAGGGAAGGTTAAACGCATTGGCTCCGCCATATCAAGCCACTGCCACGTTACGTTAAAGCACGCTACAAGAGACACAACAGCAAGAATTATCCCAAGCAATAAAGCCAAATCTTGATGCTCAGGTTTCTTTGCCTTCGATTTTACAAGAAAAACAAGAGCCAGTCCTAAGCCAAGATGAATGCTTCTTTGCTGCATACCCGGAAAGGGCATTGTAGCAGCCGTATAAATCTGAAATAGAGTTAGAATCGCACCTACAAGGAGAATCAGCTTATCGCTCAATTTCTTTAATGACATGTCACTCGCCTCCTTGTTTCCTTATTCATCTTTTACGCTTGACATAAAAGCGGGCAAAAACGATCGTTGCCGTTTTATTAAAACAACTTTTCTGCCCGCTTAATTACATTTTCTTCTGCGCTTCTACGCCGCCTTGCGCTGTTTGAAGAACTCTCTCGTCCTCTGCACAAGCGGCCAGATCAGGAAAACAGCGGAGAGGATCAGCAGGATCAGGCTGATCGGACGCTTGATGAACACTGCCAGCGAACCGTCGGCGTAAACCATGCTCGACATCCAGTTGTTCTCCATCATGCTCCCGAGGATCGTTGAAAGGATCAGCGGCGCTTGGGGCAGGCCGAACTTCCAGAACAGATAACCGATCACGCCGAAGAAGATCATGACGCCGATATGGAACGGGTTGTTCTGATACGCAAACGCTCCCGTGACGCACAGAACAAGGACGCCGGCGGCAAGAATCTGCGGATTCAGCTTTAAAACCTTCGTCGCGACGTGTTTGCAGAACTGAAGGCTCATCGGCAACATGATAAGGTTTGCAAGAATGAAGCCTACGATGATCATGTAGCCCATGTCGGCGTGTTCGCCAAAAAGCTCCGGTCCCGTTTGAAGCCCCTGAATCGTTAAAGCGCCAAGGAACAGCGCTGAGGTTCCGTTGCCGGGAATTCCCAGAGAAAGCAGAGGCACCATCGAGCTGGCCACGACGGCGTTATTCGCCGATTCGGGAGCCGCGACGCCTTCAGGCACGCCGGTGCCAAACGCAAGGTCGGGGCGCGATTTTTTCGCCTGATCATAGGCAAGGAAAATCGCCATCGTCATTCCGGCCCCGGGAATGACGCCGAGGATATTCCCGATCGCGCTTGACCTGAGCCACGTAGGGAACAGGCGTTTGCACATTGCCCATGAAGGAACCGCGATCTTATCGTCTGTCACCGATTTTGCGGCTTCCGAAGCGATCGCCGCTTCGGACTTCCCTTTGCCGACGGCATCGCAGATCTTCAGGATCGAGAAAATTCCAAACAGCCCGATCATTCTGGGGATCAAAGGAATCCCGTCAAGCAGCGACGCATAGCCGAACGTATACCGGTCAAGCCCTGTCATGGGGCTCATGCCGATGCAGGCAAGCCCAAGGCCCAGCATCATCGACAGGAAGTTTTTCGCGATGTCTTTGCCCGCCATGCCGATAACGGTGCTCATGCCGAGAATGGCCAGCATAAAATATTCGGGAGGCCCAAAACGCAGCGCGAATGAGGCAAGGATCGGGGCAAAAAGCAGAAGGACAATGGCGGAGCTGATTCCGCCAAAGAACGAGCTGAACATGCAAAGGCTTAAAGCCCGTTTGCTGTATCCCTTCAGCGTCATCGGATACCCGTCCCATGCCGTTACCATGGCGGAGGCCGTGCCGGGAATCTCAAGCAGAACGGCGGGGATTGAACCGCCGCAGGCCGAAGCCGTATAAATGCCGACTAAAAGCGACAGGGCGACATGGGGATCCATGCCGAACGTTATCGGGATCAAAACGGCGATGGTAATGCTGTCGTTTAATCCCGGCAGAGCGCCGACAACCAATCCGAGTGCAGTTCCTCCGATAAGAGCGAGGAGCACGAGCGGATTAAAAAACTGTTCTAACCCGAGCATTATGTTTTCCATAAAATTTCTCCCTTACAGTTCAAGCCATGCTGGGATGCGCATTAAGAGAAGGGTTCGGGCGCAAGGCCCGAAACCTTTTTTTAAAATTCAAAGAAAAGCATTGGCAGCGGAACATTCAAAAGAACCTTGAACACGAAGAAGACCACTGCAGTAATGCTCACAGCCGAGATGAAGACAACGCCCCATCTTCTGTAGCCCAGCGTCACCATCGTGTAAATCGCGAGTACTGTCGTATCGATCACATAACCTATTTTTTTAAGCATGAACACATAAAGCGACATGACCGCGACGGCTTCGATAACCTTCCACACGTTGCTGTTTTTGAATTTATTCACATGCTCAGATTTCGTAAGATCGAAATAAAGCTGAAACAGCGCGACAATTAACTGAAAGCCGCCCACCATCAAGGGGAACGTTCCTTCTTCAGAGCCCATCTGATAAGCAGTGACTATGATCCAAATGCTGAAGATCACAAAGAAAACAGGCATTATGAGGTTGATTGCTTTTTCCTTGCTCAAAAAAAATTCCCCCTCTGAACAGCCCAGCTTTCGGTTTTACTGTTTCTTGGTCAGCACGGGCTTTAAAGCTTTGATCCCGTCGGCCGTAAAGCTGATATAAGCCTGATATTCAGCGGGGCTCTGAACACCGGAGACCATTCCCGCTTTATCCATCATATCAACGTACTCCTGCGAAGAAGCGACTTTGCGGAACTCTTCAACAAGATACTGATAAATGCCATCGGGAACGTCTTTTCTGCACGCGATGCCTCTGTTAGCGCCGTCGATCCAGTCCTTATAGCCTTGCTCAAGGAACGTAGGCACATCGGGAATCGACTTTTCGCGTTCGGCGGCCATAACGCCGATTCCGCGAACCTTGCCGCTGCGGATGGCGCTGGCAGCCTCGGAAACCGTCATATACGACACGTCGCAATGGCCGCCCATGAGCTGAGCCATCTGCATGGCCGCGCTGTTGCTGTGAATATAGGCGAACTTAAGGTTCATCAGACGGGCCATATTCAATGCGCGAACGTGATGCCCCGAAGAATGGCCGGGCGTGGCGACTTTAATGGTTTGGGTCTTCGCGGCCTCAAGAAGCTCATTCAGGTTGTGATAGGGCGAATCCACGGGGACGGCAAGAAGCTCGGCGTCAGGATTGCAGCCGATGATCGGCTTAAAATCCTCATACGAATACTTCACGTTTTTCAGCAGAGAATTGTTAATACAGGAACTCGTATACAACATCACGGTGTAACCGTCAGGCTCGGCCGTTTTAGCCACATAGGTTTGGCCAATAACGCCGCCGCCGCCCCCCATGTTCTCAACGATCAGCGAGCGCCCGTCAAAATACTTTTTACCGGCGGCCGTCGAAAGAATGCGGGCCATGGTGTCGGTTCCGCCGCCGGCCGAGAACGGAACAACGATTCTGATGTCCTTTTGGGGGAACCCAGAGGACGTGGCAGCCACGGCGGCTGTCGCAACAAGGGCGCCAAGAAGCATTCCGAACAACGGTTTCACAGCAAACTTTTTCATAACAAAAGCCTCCCTATAAAATGTTAACGGAACAGTCTTTGATACTCAGCGTAAATCTGGCCCAGCCCTTTTTCAAGAGTAATGCGGGGGCAGCCAAAGTTCAGGCGCACAAATTTTTTGCACTCGGGTCCGAATGAATCGCCGCGGTTAATGGCAACCTTGCAGCGGTTAATGAAGAAATCCGCCAGCGCATCGCCCTCCATGCCCGTTCCAGAGCAATCAAGCCAGGCAAGATACGTTGCCTCGGGATGCACCATTCTGATTTTGGGCATTTTTTCTTTTAAGAATTCCTCAATGTACAACACGTTGCCTTCGAGGTAAGCCAAGAGCTGTTCAAGGTAATCATCGCACTCGGTGTAAGCCACAATGTACGCCGGAAGGGCAAAAATGTTCTGCTGGATCGCGCGGTTTCTCTTAAACTGCTTTTCCAGCTTAGCGCGAATTTCAGGATTGGGAACGACGATCCCCGAGCCTCTTAATCCGGCGGTGTTAAAGGTTTTTGACGGCGCATAGCATGTAACCGTCATTTCCCCATAGCGCTTATCGAGAGAAGCCAGAGGTGTATGCTTATGCCCGAACAGGATAAGATCAGAATGAATTTCGTCGCTGACAAGGATAATGTGATGTTTGAGGCAGATTTCAGCGACTTTTTTCAGTTCTTCAACGGTCCACACGCGCCCTGCTGGATTATGAGGGTTGCAGAAGAACATGAGTTTTGCCTTGGGGCTTGACGCGCGGCGCTCCAGATCGTCAAAATCAATCTCATAGCGGCCGTTCTTATACAGGAGCCCGTTATCGCTGATGACGCGGCCCGTATCGCGCACGGCGTTTGCAAACTGCGGATACACCGGCTGCTGAATGACGATTTCATCGCCCGGCTCGGAATAAATCTGCGCCATCGTATTCATCACGGGCACAACGCCGGCGGCAAACACAAGCCATTCGGGCTGAATCTCCCAGCCGTGGCGCCTTTTAACCCAGTCTACGGTAACTTTCTGGAACTCGGGAACTACGAACGTGTAGCCATAAATGGGATGCTGAGCGCGCTTCACGACCGCGTCGACAACAGGCTGCGGAGCCTGAAAATCCGTATCCGCCACCCACATGGGCAGCGCGTCGGGATTCCCCACGCGGGGACCGACGTTATCCCATTTGGAACTCTGCGTTCCCCTGCGCTCGATTACTTTGTCAAAATCATATTTCATGTGCAGAAATCCGCTCCTCTTAATTTTTTTACAGAAAACTATTCCTTTTTAAAGAACAGGAAACTATTTAATATAGCCTTTTTCTCTAAAATAACGCTCTGTTCCGGGATGAAGCGGCGCAATCTGTGTGTCAATCGTATTACGCGCCGTAGCGCCTTTTACGCCGGCGAAAATCGTCGTCCATTCGTTATAATTCTCATCCAACGTTTTTGCGATTTCATAAGCAACTTCTTCCGGGAAATCTTCGGTAACGACCAACGCATACGGACTGCCGATGCTGTGATAATCTTCCGTCTGGCCAATATAAGTTCCTGCAGGACGAACGGCAGGCGAAAGGTATGAATCAGTTTTCAGGAAAAGTTCCTTTTGTTCCTGACTGAATTCAATAAACCGAGCGCCGCCGCGCATGGCAAAAATTTCAGTCACAGCGACGTGCGGATCGCACGCGCAAATCCAAAGAGAGTTAATATTGCCTGTTTTTAAAGCATCCATGCTCTCGGAAGGGGTTAAATATTGGAGATTGTAATATCCGTTATCGCGCCCCATCGCTTTAAGCAGATCGGCAACCAAAAGCTGACCTGAATTGCCCTTATTGCAGATAGAGACTTTTTTGCCTTTCAGGTCCTCAATCGTTTTATAGGGCGATCCGGCAGCGACGATAACGCTTAATGTGCTGTTGGGAGAACCATATAATGTACGCAGTTGGGGGCAAGGCTTGATTTCTCCTGAGCCATGATAGTACTTATCAATGTATGCCGCTGATGCAACACCAACCGGCAATTCTCCGGCTGCAACGCGAACCAGATTTTCGCCGCCGCCCGTAGTAATCTGCGGCGTCACGTTGATATTGGGATTTTTATCGCTGATCAACTTTGCGGCTGACGACACGTACATGTACGTCCATCCGCCGGTAGTTGTTGCCCCCATCATGATTTCGGCAACGCCATTAACCACGGGAATATTCTTCGATCCTTTAAATTCCATTGCGTTCGCCGAAGAGGCAGCGGTAAGCGCGATGCCTAAGACTGCGGCCATTTTCTTGAAGGATTTCATTTTTCTCCCCCTCTCATTCTTTCAATAATGCCTTACTTCAGCAGACCCTTCTCTTTAGCGTATTTCACAACGCCGGGGTGAAGCGGTGCATAGGCATTCTTAACAGTCGCTTCAAGAGTGGAGCCTTTTACGTTAGCAGCGATATTAACCCATTCGTCATAGTTCCCATCAAGGACTTTCGCGATCTGATAAGCAAGATCCTCGGGAAAATCTTCAGTAACGACAAGCACATACGGGCTACCCACGCTGCGAAGATCTTTTGTCTGGCCTTTATACGTTCCGGCAGGGCGAACTGCGGGCCTCAGATACGGAATCGCCTTTAAAAGGGTATCAATGACTTCGGGTTCAAAATCAAGGAAACGGGCTCCGCCGGGCATATTGAAAACTTCAGTCATAGCGGTATGAGGATCGGAAGTATTTGTGAAGAATCCGTCAATATTATGCGTTCTCATCGCGTCAAGACTCTCGTTCATCGTCAGGAACTGGAGCTTATAATAATTGCCGTCCTTTCCCAAGGCTTTCAAGAACGCAGAAATAGAATCATACGCCGAACCGCCTTTGTTTCCGATAGAAACCTTCTTGCCTTCAAGATCATTGATTGACTGATACGGAGAATCTTTATGCACAATCGCGCTGAAAATTGTCGACTTTGAGACCCAGACAGTTCTTAAGTTTTTATGAGCTTTAATTTTAGTTCCGGGAACGCCATCATAGAAAGATTGGATAATATTGCTTCCAACAACGCCCATTGGCATTTCTCCGGCAACGATGCGGATAATGTTTTCGTTTCCACCAGTAGTAATTTGTGCGGTTATATTTACAGAAGGAACATATTTGTTAATGATCTGCGCTGCGGCGGCTCCCCAGATATACGTGAATCCGCCGGTCGTCGCGGTTCCCATCATGAGTTCCTGTTTTTCCGCCGCTCCTGCATTTCCTCCCAAAGAGAACGTCGAAGCAGCCATCAGGCACGCAGCAAACAGACGCTTTCTCATTTTCTTCATCGTTTTCTCCTCCTGTTATTAAACAAAAATAAAAGTCAACGCAATTTCTCTATACTTAATTTTTAGCGTTAAAATACAGTTTTTAGGTTTGATTGTCCAATACTAAAAAGATAATATCAAAGATAGAGAAAACCTATCTTTGATCAGGCCTTGTCAAAGAAACGCCAAAATTGCCTAAATTGATCCAATCACTTAAACTTTTCTTATGGAAGAGAGAAGATATGAACTGACCTCCAGCGAATGGAATCGAATCAAGAGAATGCTGTCGCCCGAACACCCGAAATCAGGTCAACGTGGACGCCCGGCAAAATACGATAACCGCAGGATCATCAATGGGATTCTGTGGCTTGCCGGAAGTGGAGCGCCATGGAGAGAACTTCCGGAGCGTTACGGCAAATGGCAGGCAGCCTCCGCACGTTTCAGGCTGTGGAAACAGCGGGGAATATTCGAGGCGATCTTTGCTGCGTTAAGCGCCGATGCCGACATGGAAAATCTCTCTATTGATTTCACGTCCCGCAAAGTACATCAAAGTGCCAACGGGAGAGGAAAAACCCCGGAAGGGGGAAAAAAGGGCTCAAGCGATTGGCATGTCCAGAGGCGGCAAGAATACGAAAATTCACGCGATAAGAGATGGTTTAGGCAATCCGCTGGCGTTCCTGTTCAGTCCCGGCAATGACCATGATTCCCGCCATGCCGTGTCCCTGCTCGGACAAGCGGAAATCAGAGGGAGCAACGTCATCGGCGATAAGGCTTACGGTTCGCAAGCCATCAGAGAGTACATTACTTCTCGGGAGGGAAGTTACACTATCCCTCCGCAGAGCGATAATCCCGAACCGTGGTTTATAGATGAGCATGTTTACAAGGAACGGCACTTGGTCGAATGTTTCTTTCAGAAAATCAAATGGTTCCGTAGAATTTTCACCCGCTACGACAAACGTGACGCTTCGTTTTTCGCTTTTGTTCTTGTCGCTGCCAGTGTTATTTTATTGGAATAGCGCAAGCTAAAATATTTTTAAATAGTTCCCAGTTCGGTTAAACAAATCATTCTCGCTCTTTTATAAAAAAATTACGCCGTTTGTTATACTTAGCATAACAAACGGCGTGTTTTTATCCAACTATTTTGAATCAAAGAAGATGGAGCCTTTTGAGTTTTACAAACCTCTCCAGAACTCGTCAACGCAATCATGCATTAGGGCGGTATCAATCGCGTGCTGTGAAAGTTCCTGACCGATTCCGGGAATATTAGGAATTTCATAGCGGCCGTTCTCCGGCTGATAATCATACTTACACAGAACGGTCAGCGCCGGCTGAGTACTGCGGAAATGATGTTCGTGAATGCAGAAATTTGGGATCGCTGCTTCAAGTTGAAGCGCCGCCGCCGTAGAAATGGGAGAACCTGCGCAGTGGGCCTGAACCGTTGCGTCAAAAACCGCCGCCATATCGCAGATCTTCTTCCCTTCCGTTAAGCCGCCGCAGTTGCAGATGTCAGGCTGAATAAGCTGAACAGCATCCTGCTTGAAGAAATTGTAAAATCCCCATGTGCAAAAAATGTGCTCACCTGATGCAACCTGGATTCCCGGAACACATCACTAGGCTTCGCAACCAGTAGAAATATCCGGAAT
>NZ_ADFP01000074.1 GCF_000177335.1 Pyramidobacter piscolens W5455 | reverse complement strand
CGACGACGCACCCGGCGCCGCGGATCGTTTCCCGCGCGGCGAACGTCAGCTGATCGGCGCCGCCTGGGCCGACGCCGACGACGAAAAGTTTATTGCGCATGGGCGAGTTCCTCCGCGAAGGCCGCCGCGCCGGAGCTCGCGCCCAGCAGGTGGCCCTCATTGTCGATAAAAGCGGCTTCTACGGCGAGTTCTCCGAACATCCGCTCGCGGCAGCGTTTCGCCGTCACTTCGGCCAGCGTCGTCCAGAGGAAGTCGAGTTTTTCTTCGCGGACGATCTGCATGGCGACCTCGGTCGTGGTGCTCTCGTAAAGTTTCCTGACGATCTCGCGCCCGGCTCCGGCAAGAGCGGCCTGCGTGCAGAGCGCTTCGCGCCGGCCGTCGCCGGTGCGGTTGTAGGTGTCGAACGTCCCCGCGGCAACCTTGAGCAGCTTGCCCGGGTGGCCGCAGATCAGCGCGCGTTCGATCTTGAGCCGCAGCGCCTCGTCGAGCACGAAGCCAATGTAGTTGCCCGTGTGCATGATGACGCGCCCGCCGATGTTCCAGACACGGCGCATGGCCTTTTCGCCGCTGTTGCCGAAGCACAGGCCGACGCACTTCAGCCCCGACGAGGCAAATGTGTTCAGTTCCAGCGAAAAGGACGCGTAGACCGATTCGACGTTGTACGGCTTGACGATCCCCGTCGTGCCCAGCACCGACAAACCGCCGGCGATGCCGAGACGGGGATTGAACGTGCGCGCGGCTTTTTCCTCGCCGCCGGGAATGGAAATGGTGACGCGGGCGCGGCGCGGGCCAATGACGGCGCGCAGCGCTTCCTCGATCATCCGGCGCGGCACGGGATTGACGGCCGCTTCGCCGACGGGGATCTTCAGTCCCGGCAACGTCACCGTGCCCACGCCCGGGCCGGCCTTGAAGGCGATGGGGCCGTCGCCGTCGCCCAGCTCCACCGACGAGATCACCGTCATGCCATCGGTGGCGTCGGGATCGTCGCCGGCGTCCTTGACGACGCCGCAGGCCGGAAAGGCGTACTCGACGATGTCGAGCGTGAGTTCCTTGCCAACGGGCGCGACGATGCGCACCTGCGCGGGGCACCTGCCCGTAGTGAGGCGCAGCGCCGAAGCCTGGGCGGCCGCGGCCGCGCAGCTGCCGGTGGTGAAGCCTTCGCGCAGGCCCTCGCTAACGTGTAATTCCATAGAGCAGCGCGTTGAGGATCGCCGAGGCGACGGCGGAACCGCCCTTGCGTCCCATGGCGACGATCGAGGGCACGGCGGTGCGCGCCAAGCGCTCCTTGGACTCGATCACGTTGACGAAGCCGACGGGCACGCCGACGACCAGCGCCGGACGGGCCTCGCCCGCGTCGATCAGCTCGCAGAGGCGGATCAGCGCCGTCGGCGCGTTGCCGATCGCGAAAACGGCCTGCGGCGTCTCGCGCACCGCCGCTTCCATGCTCACCACGGCGCGGGTGACGCCGCGGAACGCGGCTTCTTCACCGACGGCGGCGTCCGACATACGGCAGACGACCTGCACGCCCAGCGCCCGGCAAGCTTTCTTGTTGACGCCCGCGGCGGCCATCATCGTGTCGGTGACAATGGTCGTCCCGGCGCGGAGCGCTTCGCGGGCGCGGCCGACCACGTCCGGCGTGAAGCGCAGGTTCTTCTGGAACTCAAAATCGGCGGTGGTATGGATGACGCGCATGACCACGGGCAGGTTCTCCTCGGGCCCCCGCCACGGCTCCATCTCGGCGGCGATCGTTTTCATGCTCGCTTGTTCTATCTCTTCCGGTCTCACAACGTCCACCTCTTCAAGGCAAATTTTCGGTTCAAAAGCACAGCGGCAGCGCCGCCAGCGCCAACGTCAGCAGGCTCAGCGCGGCCGAAACGGCGACGTTCCACAGCAGCATGGACTGAGCGACGGCGCGCGGGAAAAAGCCGAAATAATAGCCGGCGTTGGTGCGCACGAGCCGTGTGATCAGACTCAGGCTGTTGCCGAAAAGCAGCGCGAAGACCGCCTGCGCGACGGAAAGTTCGCCCGCGGCCAGACTGCCACCGGCCAGCGCCAGCGCCGCGGAGACGTGGGCGAAAGACGCCGCCGCCACCGCCATGGCGGGCAGGGGGAAAAAGGCGCTGCCGCGCAGCCAGATCTGTAAATATTTTTCCGCCCACGGCACGGCGAGCACGGCGAGCGCGTAAAAGAACCAGGCCAGCGGCAGCGTTTTCAGCAGCTTGAGGCCGAAATTCCGCGCCGATTCGCCGCGGCTCGCCGCGGCGTTTTCTTCCTGCGGCCGGTCGTCGTGTTCGCCGCGGTTGAGAATGAAAAGCTCGAGCGCGAATTTCGCCGCCGAGCGAAGCAGCAGCGTCAAGGCGAAAAAAGCGCCCGCCCGGCCGGCCAAGCTGCACGACAAGATCATCGTCGCGACCCAGCGGCGCGCGTAGGCCGGAAAGGCCAGCAGCAGCGTGCCCCATTTGGCCGTGCGCGGTGAGATGCGGCCGCTGTCCAGCGCCGAAGCCACTACGGCGGCACCGGCTTTCGACGAGCCGAGGCTGACGGTCAGCGCCGCGCCGAGCGTAGCGCCGATGCCCCAGCGTTTCAGCCGCGGCAGGGCGCGCCGCAGCGCTTTGTCGGCCAGTCCGGTGCGGATGATCAGCGCGCCGATCAAAAATCCGGCGAGGATGTCGAGCGTCAGCCGCAGTTCGCCGCGGAGCAGGGGCGTCCAGTCCATGGTCAGCGCCACAGCAGCAGGATCGAAAGGTATTCCTCGGCGGGGCCCAGGGCCGCGGCGTCCGTGAAGATCTTTTGGTCGGGCAGCCCGGCGCGGTCGATGCGCAGAATCTTTTTCCACGGGCCGGCTTCTTCCACCGTGGCGCGGAGCTGTCCGCGCAGCGCGCAGGGCTTATAGACCGCGGCGGCGTCGGCCGCTTTCAGCGCGGCGACGATCCGCTCGCGCGGCGCCGTGGCAGGGACGATGGCGAGGATCTCGGTCCCCATGGCGAGGAACGAACCGGACTTCGCCGCGGCCAGACAGTGCGCCGAGATGCCTGGCGTCAGTTCAAGCTCCAGCTCGGGAACGAGCTGTTTCCACAGTTCGTAGAGGTAGAATCCCGTGGCGTAGAGCGTGGAGTCGCCGATCACGGGCAGCACGACCGTCTCGGCGTTTTGCCATTGGGGGCGCAGATCTTCCAGCTGCGCTTTCAGCGAGGCGTCGCGGGACGCCGCATCGCCGGTCATCGGGAACAGCACCGGCGTCGTTTTCAGATCGGGCAGATGCGGGCGCACGGCCTGTTCGGCCACGCTGGCCCGTTCCGCATGAGAATGGGGGCTCAGCACCAGATCGGCCCGCTCGATCAGTTTCAGCGCGCCGACAGTGACGAGGCCGGGATCGCCGGGGCCGACGCCGGCCACGATAAATTTCATAGGATCACTCTCCGTAGAAAATTCGCATCAGTTCCGCGCCGCCTGCCTTGAGCCCGAGCAGCGAGGGACGGCTCAGCCAGTATTCGGGGATTTGGGCAATTTTGACCGGAACAAGCGTCTTTGCCCAGGGGCGGGCCTTTACCTCGTCGAGCGAGGCGCGGTTCATCGGCCCGTGCTGGATGAGATAAACATCCAGCCCTCCGGCGAGCAGCTTCATGACGCGCTCTACCCCCCAGGGGGCGACGGCGCTGCCGCGGCGGAGCGGTTCGGCGTCCGCGGCGGCGTTTCTGCCTCCGGCCAGTTCAAGCAGATGCGCCGCCCATGAATCTGGGGCGCAGGTATGCAGTTCCTTGGCCGTGGCTTCGACGAAGACGGACGGCGCGGGACGCCCGCCGCGGCGCGCCGCCGCTGTCTGCCGGATTTCATCGCAGGCTTGCGCGAACTGGGCTTCCGCCGCCTGCGGAGCGACGCCGATCAGCGGCGCCAGCGCGCGCAGGTAGGCGACGAACCCGTCCCACGAGGGCGGATCGACGAGCATGACGGGAACGCCGGCGCGCTCGAGCACGCCGCGCAGCTCGGGATTTTGCTTTTCCACCAGAGTGCGCGTCAGCACGAGATCCGGCTTGAGCGCCAGCAGCGCTTCGGCGCCGACGTTGAGGGCGAATCGCGGCAGTTCAGGCAGCCGCGAAGGATCGTCGCTCTTCGACAGCCCCACGAGACGCGACTGACCGCCGAGCGCCACGATGTTGTCGGTGTGTCCGGGATAGAGAGAAACGATCCGCTCGTAAGCCGCCGTCGGCGCGACCAGAACGAACAGCATCAGGAAAATGGTCAGCGTTTTTTTGAAGATGGATGCCATGCTTTATCACCTTCGGGCGAAAGGTAAGGAGCGAACGGCGTGCCGTAAAGGGATTCAAGCACGCCGCCGTCGATGTGATCCGCGCGTCCTTCGGCGATCAGTCTGCCGCCGCGGAGAGCGAGGTACCGGTCGGCGCAGAACAGCGCGGCGTTGATGTCGTGGGCGACGACGACCACGGTCTTTCCCCGCTCCGCTAGCTCGCGCATAAGACGGAACGCGTGCAGAGCCTGGCGGGGATCCATGGCCGAAGTGGGTTCGTCGAGCAAAAAGACGGCAGGGTCCTGGGCCAGCGCCATGGCGAGGAGCACGCGCTGCCGTTCGCCTCCCGAAAGTTCGGTGACGGGGCGAAAGAGCAGCGGCGCGATGTCCAGACGCTCGGCCGCCGCTTGGATGATGCGTTCGTCCGCGGACGAACGCCGCGTCAGCAAGCGCTGGTAGGGCAGACGGCCGAAGCCGATCACGTCGTAGACGCTGAAAGCCGCTTTCATGACAGTCTGCTGGGCGACGACGCCGATCAGACGGCCGAGCGAGCGGCGCGAACAGCGCCTGATCTCGCGCCCGCCGAGCTCAAGTTCGCCCCCGTAGGACAGAAAACCGCCGAGCGTTCTGAGCAGCGTGCTTTTGCCGCTGCCGTTGGGGCCGATCAGCGCCGTCACCTGGCCGGGCTCGATCGAACCGGACAGGCCTCCGAGGACTTCGCGGCCGCCGTAGCCGGCGCTGAGCGCACGGAAACGGAATGAGAAAGACGGCGCGGTCATTTTCTTTTCACCAGGATCCAACAGAAGAAAGGGCCGCCGATCAGCGCCGTGATCACGCCGACGGGCAGCTCTCCCAAACGCTGCGCCGCTCCGTCGGCCAGAGCCGTCATCAGCCCGCCGGTCAGAAAACTGAAAAACAGCAGCGGCCGGTGCGAAGGTCCGATCAGGACGCGCAGGATGTGCGGGGCCACGAGCCCCACGAAGCCGATGATGCCGAAGCTGCTGACGGTCATGGCCGTCCCCAGCGACGAAGCGCAAAGCAGCCGCCGGCGCAATTTTCTTTCGTCGATGCCGAGCATTTCCCCTTGACCTTCGCCGAGCGAAACGGCGTCGAGCTGACGCCCGCAAAGCCACGCCGGGATCAGCGTCACCGCCGCTCCCAGCCAGACCAGCCGCGCGGCGGCGGGCGAAGCGCCGGAAAAACTGCCCATCAGCCAGAGCACGATCGCGCCCAGCTTGTCGTCGGCGACGGCTTTGAGAAACGTCACTCCCGCCGAGAGCACGGCGTTGGCGACGATGCCCGCCAGCACCAGATACGCGCTGCCGCCGGCGCTTTTGCGCGCGATCAGGTTGACCAACGCCAGCGAGCCGAGCGCGCCGGCAAAAGCCATCGGCGTCACCGCCAGGCGGCTGAAAAAAAATCCCAGCGCGCCGCCGAAGGCCGCGCCGGAAGCGATGCCCAGCGTGTAGGGCTCGGCCAGCGGATTGGCCAGCAGCCCCTGAAGGACCGCGCCCGAGACGGCGAGCAACCCGCCGGCGCCTACCGCCGCGAAAAATCTCGGCAGGCGGACGGCGCGGATCACCAGAGCCTCGGCGGTCTCGCTCTCGGCCGCCGGAAGAAACGGCGAGAGCAGTTCAAAGACGCGGGAGAGTGGAATGTCCCACTCTCCCTGCGTGATCCGCCACAGCGCCGTCAGAAAAAGAAGCGCGCCGAGCGCCGCTCCCAGGCGCAAACGCCGCGCGCAAAGCCGCGAACGCCAGCGCTCGAAGTTTCCGACAGGCGACGGAGACATTTTTACTTCATCATTTCCTTCAGGTGTTCGACGAAGGCGGCCGTGACGCCTTTGTCCTCGCCAAGCCCCTTGATGTAGGTCTCGACGGCGAAGCCTTCCTTCTTGAGGATGCTGTACCAGGACTCGGGATCGTTCGCGTCGGCCATATCGTTGTTGGCGTGGTCGCCGGCGACGATCATCAGCGGCGAGACGAGCGTCTTCTTGTAACCGGCCTTCTTCAGCGCAACGACGACGTCCTCGATCATCGGAGTGTTCTCGACGGTGCCGATGAAGAAGCGACCGTCGGCGATCTTGTCCAAAGCGACCTGAAGCTGACTGTACATGGCGTTGGCGATGTGATGCGGCGTGCCGTGCCCCATCAGCACGACGGCGGTATCCTTGTCGGCAAGTTTCTCGAATCTCTTCACGAGGATCTCCGCCATCTCGTCGCAGCCTTCGACGCTGGAAAGGAACGTCTTGCCGAGGCGCAGATCCTTGATGCCGTATTTGCCTTTCAGTTCGCCCCAAGCCTCGACCACGTTTTTGATCTCGTCGTATTCGGCGCCGGGGATGATGTGCGTCGGCATCACGCCGACTTTGGCGAAGCCCTCGTCGTTCAGCTGCGCTAGGGCCATGACGGGCGTGGGCGGGACGTTCTTCTTGCCTTCGCGGGCCAGCTTGCGGCGGATGATGTTGGAAGTGAACGCCAGACGCACTTCGGCGCCGGGGAACGCCTTTTTGGCGGCGGCCACCAAATTGTCGATGGCTTTGCGGGCGCTGGGCATGGAAGTGCCGAAAGAGGTGATCAGGATTGCCTGCTTCTCTTCCTTTTTGGCTTCCTTGGCGCAGGCGATTCCGGAGAAAGCGACGGCCGCGAGGGTGACGGCGAGGATCATGGACTTAAAGGACATGTTCATCAGACGACCTTTCATGAAATTTTTTCCGAAGCTCAGGCCTCGGGAGACAAAAAAAGACACGACCCTGCGTCGTGTCCTTCCGCCGCGGCTGTCACTGGTCAGCCGCCCAGGAGTTCGCCCACGCAAACATTCCCCCTTTGCAAGCTCCCTCAAAGAATATTCTGGCTTCTCTTCATCCTCGTCCGAGTCTTCCCAATAACGCGATCAGTGACATGCTTCGGATTTGTCAGAGTTACAGCGGCGGGGCCGCGCCGGATTTTCACCGGCTTCCTCTTTGAAAAGGGAGTTTCATGTTCGATTGTCATCATTATAACACGGACTCGCAGCCGCTTCAATGAAACATAACGAAGATGAAAACGTTTTTTGCGCGGCAGGCGTCTCAAAAAAATTCCCGGCGGATTTTGCCGCCGGGATGAAGATGATTTCTCGCCGCCGGAACGTCGGCGGAAACGGTTCACGTTCCGCGCCGCGCCGAGCCGGAAAAACGCGCCGTCGGATTTTTGAGGGCGAACGAGGCGGCAAATTTCTGCAATCGGCGCTTGCCAATTTGGCGGCGAAAAATTACCATATACCCAGTGACTGAAGAAAATGCCGCGTTAAATTTTTCATGGAGGTGCTTCTTTTGGAAATGGAAAATTCACTGCGCCTTGAAGTGGTGACGTCAGTCCGTCCCGAAGCGGTTGTCGATCTTTACATGGACGCCGGCTGGTGGGAAGAAGGCTGGAGCGAAGACGTCATTCCCGCGATGGTGGCCAATTCCTTCCGTTTTGTCGCCCTGTTCGACGCCAGCGAGCTGGTCGGCATGGGACGCGCCCTTTCCGACGGCGTCAGCGACGCTTACATCCAAGACATCGTGGTGCGGACCGATTACCGCGGTCAGGGCTGGGGAAAGAAGATCGTCTCCCGGCTCGTGAAGGAACTCCGCGCCGTCGGAATCGACTGGATCGGTCTGGTCGGCGCGCCGGGCACCCAAGCCTTTTACGAGAAACTCGGCTTCAGCGAGATGCCCCAGTTCGTGCCCATGAAGTACCAGTGCTGAGTCGTGCCGAAGACATAAAAAATCTGTCTGTCCTGAAAATGCGCCCTCGCCGGGGCGCGCCAAGCAGAGAAACGAGTCGGCCGGCGCAAAGACTTTGCCGCCGCTTTTATCGAGGAGGAAACAAATGGAACGTCTTGAAGATCTCCTGCGGGAGAGTTTGAGAAAACGCGCCGCCGCGGACGTATTTTGGTGGAACGGGGATTGGCTGAAGGGGCAGGCGCTGTTGGCCGCCGTCGCCGCGGAACGCAAAGCGCTGATAGCGGCCGGTTTCAAAGAGGGGCAGCGGCTGATGACGCTGCTGCCCAACTGCCCGGCGCTGCTGACGCTGGCTCTTGCCGTCTGGAGTCTGAAAGGCACGTTGATCCCGTTGAACATGCGCGCCGGCACCGACAATCTGCTGCCCACCATCGACCTCGTTCAGCCCTTCGCGATCGTGGTCGCCCGCGGCGACGCCAAGGCCGCGGCGGGTGTGCTGCGCTACCCCGTCGTGGAGATCGAACCGACGGCCGGAACGCTTGACAAATTCCGCGGCGTGGAGCGCAAAACGACGACCCCCGACTGGGCCGTGTTCTTCACGACTTCGGGAACGACCGGTCTGCCCAAGGCAGTGCCGCTGAGCCACGAAAATTTTATCGACAACGTGCGCTCGATCTGCAAACATTTTCCGATTTATCCGCACGACACGATCATTTGGGCGTTGCCGAACTTCCATTCCTTCGGCCTGACGCTCTCGATGCTGCTGCCCCAGTACGCCGGCGCGAAAGTCGCCGCCGTGCCCGCCTTTATGCCGCCGCTGAAAACGCTCGAGGCGATCCGGGACGCCGGGTGCACGGTGCTGTTCCTCGTCCCCGCCATGCTCGAGTTCCTGAAGCGCTCGGCCGCGCACAATCCCATCGAGATCGACACGGTCCGCGCCGTCATCACCGGCGGCGACCGTCTCAACCTGTCGCTCGACCAGGCCAGCGTGGAACTGTTCGGCCATCCCATTCTCGAAGGCTACGGCACGACCGAGTGTTCGCCCGTCGTCACCTTCAACAACGACGAAAAGACGCGCAAGCTCGGCACCATCGGCCCCGTCCTGCCCGGCTACGAGTGGAAAGTCTGCGACCAGCAAGGCGACCCTCTGCCGCCGGAAACGCCCGGCGTGCTCAAACTGCGCGGCAAGTCCGTGTTCCACGGCTATTACGAAGCGCCCCAAGCCACCGCCGAACGTTTGTCCCCCGACGGCTGGTACGACACCGGCGACGTCGTCAAATACGACGCGGACGGCTACATCACCGTGCTCGACCGCCTCACCGACATCATCATCGTCGGCGGTTTCAACGTCTATCCCCAGGAAGTGGAGCGCATCCTCAACGTCCATCCGTCTATCGCCCAGGCAGCCGTCGTGTCCATGCGCCATCTCGTCAACGGCGAGATCCCGCGCGCCTTCGTCGTGCTCAAGGAAGGCGCTTCGGTCACCGACCGCGACATCATCGAGTACTGCAAGGGCAAGCTCGCCAACTACAAGATCCCGCGCAAGGTCGATTTCGTCGAGAGCCTGCCCACGTCCCCTTCGGGCAAGATCCTGCGCCGCAAGCTGAGGGAACTTGAGTGACGCCTGTCCGGCCGGTAAAAATTGTTTTTTCCACTGACCGGATTTTTTCAGAGGTGAGATGAAGAAGTGAAAAAGTTCATGCTGGCGCTGCTGCTGGCGTTTGGCTTCGCGCCGGCAGCGTCCGCCGCGCGCATGCGCCTGACCGTGCCGGAAGAGGCGCCGATCGGCCAGCCTTTTTTTCTGGAGATGCGCGCCAACGAATCGATCGGCGACGTCACGGTAAAATGGCGCGGGCAGCAGTTCATCCTGACGCCGCGCCACAATGCCGTGCGCACGATCCTCGGCGTGCCCAACGACGCAAAACTGGCCGGCTCGACGCTGTCCGTCCAAGTCGAATTCAGCTGCGGGGCCAAAGGGCGGGTCCGGGCCGAGCGAAAAATCAAAGTGGTCGGCTACCGTTATCCCAAACAAGTGCTTACGGTCGCGCCGAAAATGGTCACTCCGCCCCAGTCGGAGTTGAGCCGCATCGCCAAAGAGCGCCAGCTCGTGCGGAAAGCGCTGGCGACGCGCAGCAAAGGCGGCGTGCTGCCGCGCCGCTACGCGCGTCCCGTGCCGGGGATCCCCACCGCTCTTTTCGGCGGCTTCCGCGTCTATAACGGCGTGCCTCGCGGCGGCCATGGCGGCCTCGACCTGCGCGCCGCCGTCGGCACGCCGGTCGCGGCGATCGCCGACGGCACGGTCGTGCTTGAAGGTTCTCATTATTTTTCCGGCGGCGCCGTTTACGTGGATCATGGCGGCGGCGTGCTGTCCGTCTATTTCCATTTGTCGAAGAACCTCGTCAAAGCCGGCCAGAAAGTGAAAGCCGGCGACGCGCTCGCCCTTTCCGGCGCGACGGGGCGCGTCACCGGGCCGCACCTCCACCTCGGCCTTTTCAGCGGCGGCGTGGCCTTGGATCCTCTGCCGCTGCTGGACGGTTCGAAATTGCCCAAAGGTGTGGAAGTTCTTTACGAGTTTTAGGTTTCAAGTAAATTCTCGCTTCATTAAAATCAAGGAGGAACCTCACGATGAAAAAGATCACCATGTTCATGTTCGAAAGCTGCCCTCACTGCAAGCTGGCCCGCAAGTGCCTCGACGAGCTCAAGGCCGAGCATCCCGAGTACGCGGCCGTCCCGTTCGAGATGATCGACGAGAAGAAACAGCCCGACGTCGCCGCAAAATACGATTACTATTACGTGCCAACCTTCTTCGTGGACGGCGAGAAAGTTCACGAAGGACACGCCGAGAAAGCCGACGTGGAAAAAGTCTTCAAGGCCGCCCTGGCATAGCAAAAAAAATTCACACGGACGCCCCGCCTGCAACGGCGAGGCGTTTTTTTCGTCGGCCGGGCCGCCGGGACTGAACAAATTCGCCGTTGCGGCTTCTTGATTCCGGCAAATTTATGTATAATGACGGCAGCGCATCTTTCGTCGGGCGTGAAGAAGCCCGACCGATCAGGAGGCTGATGCCCGTGTACAAGAAAACGATCGCCGCTCTTCTGGCCGCCGCCGCGCTGGCCGTTCCGGCCGCGGCGAAAGACGGCCGCGCGTCGGAACGCCCCGAACGTTCCGTGCTGACGACGGAGACGGCTCTCGAACTGGCTTGCGCGAACAATCCCTCGCTGGCTGCCGCCGAAGCCCGCATCGAACAGGCCCGGCAGCAGATCGCCCAGGCCCGCGCCGACAAACTGCCCAAGCTGTACGCCACGCTCGCCGGGGCGTGGCAGGGCGAAGAGGGAGCGATACCGGCCTATCAAGGGGAACCCGGCCACAGCATCCCGATAGGTTACGCCCTCAACTCCTTCGAAGAGGCGTATCAGGCCGCGCTCGGCGTGCAGTGGCTGATTTTCAGCAGCGGCGCCGCCGAGAATACGATCGCCGCGCGCAAAATGGCCTTCCGCGGCATCCAGACCCGCGAAGTCCGCACCGGCCAGGCCGTGGAAAACGCCGTGCTCGTTTCCTATTACAACCTCCAGCGCGCCCGCGCCAAGCTGGGCGTGGCCGAAGAGGTGCTCGCGCTCTCCAAAGAGCATCTGTCGCAGGTCAGGAACTTTTTCAAGTACGGCGTCGTCGCTCAGGACGAAGTGCTGCGCGTGGAAGTCGACGTATCCAACGGCGAGCTGAACGTGATCTCCGCCAAAAACGCCGTAGACGTGCGCTGGCGCGCTCTCGAACGCGCCGTCGGCACCGAGCTGCGCTCGAAATTTGATCTGCCGGAGCCGAACAGGAACGCGGCGCCGAAGGACGCTCCCCAATGGGACGAGGCCAGCCTTTACGCCCTGCGTCCCGAACTGAAGGCGCTCGATTTCTCGCGCCGCGCCGCGCTGGCCGTCGCCGCGGCCGCCCAGGGATCGAGCGGACCGAAGATCGTCGCCGGTGGCGAAGCGTTCGCTCAAGGGCGCGATTTCTGGCCCGACGGACTCGACACGTGGAAGCTGTCGCTCAGCCTGCGCTGGGATTTTTACGACGGCGGCAAGGCCCGCGCCCAGGTCAAAGAGTACAAAGCCCGGGCGCAGGAGCTGCTTGCCCAGATCGAAGACGTGAAACGGCAAGTCGCGCTGGAAGTCTCGTCGGCGCAGCTGAACTTCGAATCGGCGCGCCAGCGCATCGACGTGGCTTCGCGCCAGGTCGCCAGCGCGAAAGAAGACTATCGCATGGCCCTGCTGCGCTACAAGTCCAACGTCGGCACCAACCTCGACGTGCTCGACGCCCGCACCGCCCTGACCAACGCCCGCACCCAGCTTGTCGACGCCGTCTACGACATGAACAGCAGCCGCGCCGATCTCGACTATGCGCTCGGCCTCTCGGAACGGTTCAAGCTGCCCGACGGCGTTTCGTTCGCGGCGGAAGGACGGCACGGCGCGAAAAAATGAAAAGCGCGCCGGCGGAGCGGCCGCCTTTTTGATGAAAGCGACCGCTCCGCCGCGCCCCTTTCGCGCTTTTTCGCCCGCCGAAGGGACAATACAGGATGGAAATTGTTCTCCCGAGCTGCACGCCGCGAACGAAGAAATTTGCATTTGCCCGTTGACTTTTGACGAAAACCCTTTATAATGTCTTCCTGTCAGGCCGGCGTAGCTCAGTTGGTAGAGCAGCTGACTTGTAATCAGCAGGTCATCAGTCCGAGTCTGATCGCCGGCTCCAGTTTTGACAACTTCATATGACGTGGTAGTGTGGCCGAGTGGTCAATGGCATCAGACTGTAAATCTGACGGCGAGAGCCTACGGTGGTTCAAATCCACCCGCTACCACCATTTTTAAGCCGACTTAGCTCAGTAGGTAGAGCACATCCATGGTAAGGATGGGGTCCCCGGTCCGAATCCGGGAGTCGGCTCCATTTTTTACCGCGGAAAACGAAAAGCGCAGACCTTTGGGATCAAGGGTCTGCGCTTTTTTTGTTTGCGGGATGAAAGAACGAGTTTACTTTGCCAGGGAAATCAGCTGGTTGAGTTTTCTGATGAGCGCCTGCACGTCCTTGCGCGCCGGTTTGCGGTGGAAGATCTGGACGTTGTTCAGATGCCTGCCCCAGCAGGCGTCGTTGACGCGGGGCAGTTCGCTGATCACCGAGCCGTCGAGGGCCACGCCGGCGAAAACGCCCTTCGTGATCGAGTAGCTGAAGATCGGCGCGTCGGCGTTGATATTGGTGCCGACGTAGGAGTTGCGTCCGCTCGGTCCGGCCACGGCGGCGACGTCGGCGCCCAGCGTGAAGGTGCCGCCGCGGAACGCCTTCATGCCCTTTTCATTGTTGACGGTCAAAACCAGCGCCGTCGAAGAAGCGCCGATCTGCAGTCCGACCGACCCGCCGCTGATGCTGAAAAACGCCGGCCCGTACCATTGGCCCGTCTTGGGATCATGACGCAGCATCAAGCCCTCGCCGTATCGGCCGCCGACGATGAGCCCCGCCTTGACGACGCTGGGGAAAATGGCCACGCCGACGCCTTCCTTGACCGACTGGGCCAGTCCGGCCGCCGACTTGGAGCGGATCATTTTCTCCACGGCCGCCTGCGCTTCCTTCACCCGCGCCGCGACGTGATAATCTTTGGCCTGCACGGCCGCACAGCACGAAATCGCCAAGAACAAAACTGCACCGAGAAATTTTTTCATGTGACACCTCCATTTTCGAAGATGCTCTTATTTTATCATCGTCCGCGTAAAAAATCGCCGACGTTGGTATAATCTCTTGGGAAGAATAACGTCGCGGCGGACAATGCCGCGGCGGAACTTGAGCGGAGAGGGACAAAAATGACATACGGACGTTTTCAAAAAATCGCGGCAGCCGCAGCGCTGCTGGCAGCACTGGTTCTAAGCGGCGCGGCGGCGCGGGCGGCGTTTCGGCTGGACGTGCGGCCGGGATACGGCGTGACGGGGATCAAATGGCTTTCCGATTACAATCCCAACCTCAGGGGGACCGATTACGACACCGCTGTTTACGTGATGGAGGGCGCGAAGCCGGGCGCGACGGCGCTGGTGTTGGCGGGCACTCACCCGCGCGAGATCGGCGGCGTTCTGGCGGCCGAAGTGCTTCTTGAAAACGCCGCGGTGGCAGAGGGAAAATTATTTGTTATCCCCTGTTTGAACGCCGCCGGCATGTCGGCGCCGGACACGCTCGGGCAGGTGCCCCATCAGCTGCCGTTCGAAAGCCGCCAGGGCAAGCGCTGGCTGTATTACGGCGACCGGCGCATACCGCTGCGCAGGGGCGAAACCGATCCCGAACACTTCGTCCACCCGCTCGGTTACGTTCACGAAGACGGCTCCGAATGGCGCAACGTCAACCGCAATTATCCCGGCGTCGCCGACGGAACGCCCGCGCAGATGGTGACGTTCGGCGTCATGGAGCTGATCCGCCGCGAAAAGCCCGCCTCCTGTCTCGACATGCATGAGGCGACGGCACCGGAGGAAGTCTTCGACCCCCGCGACGGCAAAAAGCATCCGGGCGGCTCGCTCTCGTATTCTCTGATCACTCATCCGAAATACCTCGAGCCATGCATCGAGATGATCCTGGAGCTCGGGGAGCGAGGCGTCTCCCTCAAACCAGAACAGTCCGTCCCCGGATTCAGGGGCATCTCCCACTACGAAATCGGCGAAGGGACGCCCTGCGTCCCGTTTCTCAGCGAAACGCCCAATCCGGCCATGAACGCGCACGCAGTCGGCGTCGATCCGCTTCATGACGCAAGACATCCGATCGAAGAGCGCGTCGGCATCACGATGGAAGTGTTGAGAGTGTGGTTCGAAAAATTCCCCGAACTGGCCGGCGCGCCGCTGGCGGTGAACGGCTTGCCCTCCAAAAAGCAAATCGAAGCGCAGGGCGTGGGCGCGTGGCTGCAATAACGAAAGTGAGGCGGCAAAGGCGAAACGGCGCGCCGGCAGATGGATTTTGAGCGCTTGCCGAGACCTTCCGCCCGTGTTATATTCTTTGTAATTTAAAAACGTTGTCCGACGGAAGCCGGAAGGGCGCTTCGGGCGTCGGAACGGGAGCGACGAAAGGAGCGAATGAAAATGAAAAAGTTTGCGCGCGCGGCGGCGCTGTGTGTGCTTGTTGCCTGCGCCGCGACCGCGGCCGGGGCGAAAACGCTGAATCCCGGCGCGGCGGAGCTGAAGAAGATGAGCGTCTTTTTGAGCAATTTCACCGAGCTGGGCTACTACGGCTTCGACGTGGGCGACAGCGGCAGCGACGGCCTGCTGCACATGAAGAGTAAAGAAGGGTTGGTCGAGCTGATCCGTTTCGGCGTCTGGCACAACTACGTGAACAACTTCAAAAGCCGCGTCAAACGCTGCGCGGACAAAAACTGCCCGTACGGCTCGCTGACGATCGACGGCGCGTTCGTGGCCGAAACGGTGAAAAAGTATTTCGACATCGACCTGAAGAATCGCAACGTGGAGGGCTCCGACTTCCATTACGACGGGAAACTTTACCATTTCGAGGGCGCCGACGGCGAGTCCGTCTATTACGCGCAGGTGAAAGAAGTCTTCGAAGAAGCCGGGACGCTGCGCATGACCGGCGACGTCTACAACGCCGAGGACGAGAGCGACCGCCCCGCCACGTTCGAGGCCCGGGTCACGCCCAAGACCAAACAGCGGAACCGCTATACGATCCTGTCGCTGGAAACGCAATGGAAATAATTTTTTCGGAAAAAGATCATGGGGGGAAGCTCTTTCGCGCCGCGGCGCGAGGGGGCTTCCCCCATTTTAATGAAAAAAATTCGATGAAATCGGAGCGCCGCCCTCGCGCGAATCGCCCCGAACGCGCCTCACGGACCGACGCGCGCCGGATCCCCGGCGGCGAATGAAGAAACTCCGACTTTCTCTTTTTTCTCGATTGACAGAGAATATTTTTTTAGTATAGTTATATTAAGCGATTTTAAGACAAGGCGTCCCACTTTTGGAGGTCCATCATGAATTCAACACAACGGCAGCCCAAGAATGACGCCGTGGGCAAAATAATCCATCTCATGGAAGCGCTGGTGCGCTCCGAACGGGTGACGAGCGTGCGCGACCTGGCCGCGGCGGCGGGCGTTCCGCGCAGCACGGCGCACCGTTTTCTGGCGGCGCTGGAATCTTACGGTTGGGCGGTTCAGGATGCGGAAAGCGGCGCCTACCGCGCCGGACTTCGTTTCTTCCTGCTCAACCACCGCCCCGTGCTCTTCGACGCGCTGGTGTGCAGCGCCAAAGAGCCGATGCGGCGTCTTGTGGGGCGCACGGGGAAAACGGCGATCCTGAGCGTGATCGAGGGCATGGGCGGCCTCTGCGTCCACACCGAGGAGCCGGAGATCGCCGTCAAGTTCGTGGCGCGCGAGGGCATGAGCGTGCCGCTCTGCGCGGGAGCCACGGGGCTGGTGCTGCTGGCGTTCTGCGAGCCCAGCCTGCGCGAACGGATCCTGGCCTCGCCGCTGAAAATGCCTGACGGTTCCGAAGCCGACGCGCCGCGGCTGCGGGAACGCGTCGCCGAGATCCGGCGCGTCGGCTGCGCCCACTCGCGCGAAGAATGGATGGCCAACGCCGAAGATCTGAGCGTGCCGCTGTACGACCGCCGCGGCCATTTTGTGGCGCAGCTGGGCATCGCCGGCGTGGCGGGAACTTTCGGGAACTGGGAGGCGGAACTGCTGCCGGCGCTGAAAAGCGCGGCGGCGGAGATCGCTTCTTCGATGTAACGATTCAAAAGGAGGCGGAGAGATGAGCGGGAAACTGTTTTACAACGCGGCGATCACCACGCCGCTGGCGGGCGACGCGCCTGCGTCGGGGGCCGATCAGGGGCGCGTCGCGTCGTGGGAAAAGGGCGCGCTGTTCGTCGAAGACGGCCTGATCGCCGCCGTCGGCGACGAGACGGAAGTGCGCGCGGCTCTCGCCGCGAAGGACGCGGAGATCGAGGAAGAACGCGACTGCGACGGTACGGCGATGATCCCCGGCTTCGTCGATCCGCACACGCACATCTGCTTTGCGGCGCGGCGCGAGAAGGAATTCACGATGCGCCTGCAGGGCAAAACGTATCTGGAAATTCTCGGCGCGGGCGGCGGCATCCTTTCCAGCGTCAGAGCCGTCAAGGCGGCCAGCGAGGACGAGCTGTTCGAAACCACGCGCGAGAACGCGCTCTCGGCGCTGAACTTCGGCACCACGACCATGGAAGTGAAAAGCGGTTACGGACTGGACACCGCCGAGGAACTGAAAATGCTGCGCGTGATCGCCCGCCTCGGCGACGAGACGCCGCTGGACGTCGTGCCCACGTTCATGGGCGCTCACGCCGTGCCCGCCGAATACAAGGGGCGCGCCGACGATTTCGTAGACGTTATCGTCAACGAAATGCTCCCCGCCGTCAAAGAACAGGGCGTCGCGCGCTACTGCGACGTGTTCTGCGAGACGGGCGTGTATACCGTGGCGCAGAGCCGCCGTATCCTCGAAGCGGCGCGCACGCTGGGCATGAAACTGCGCATCCACGCCGACGAAGTGGATGACACTCAGGGCGCGGGGCTGGCGGCGGAACTGCGCGTCGCCTCGGCCGAACACCTGCTGGCGGCCAACGAAAAGAATCTCAGGGCCATGGCGGAAGCCGGCGTCATCGCCAACGTGCTGCCCGCCACGGCATACAGCCTGCGCAAGCCCTACGCCGACGCCCGCCGCATGATCGAACTGGGCGTGCCCGTGGCGCTGGCCAGCGACTGCAACCCCGGCTCCTGCTTCTGCGAGTCGATGCCCTTCGTCTTCGGCCTGGCGGTGATGAACATGAACATGACCGTGGAAGAGGCGCTGACCGGCTGCACGCTCAACGCCGCCTGGGCCGTCGGCTTGCAGGACAGAGTCGGCAGCCTGGAACCCGGCAAGCAGGCCGACTTTTTGCTGCTCGACGGCGATTCGCCGACGATCCTGGCCTATCACGCCGGCGTCAGCCCCGTCATGGAAGTGTACAAAAAAGGCGTCTACGTGGCGTAAAGGCAAAACAAAAGCCGCTGCGAAGACACAGAAAAAACTGTCGGCCGTCGTGCGGCAGCTGGATTGTTTTTGTTTGTTGTAAAACGTTCGTTCGCTTATATGGAAGCCCGTGGAAAAATACCTCGGCGGGACGCGGTTCATCGGAAAAGAATTTTTCTCCGCTGCTCCGCGGTAAATCTTGTTTATAAAGGAGAGAAAAACACATGCAGGAGAATTTGCTCAACGGCGAAGCGATGGTCATCAAACCGGACGACGTTCTGCCCGAATATCCCGAATTCGCGGCGGGGATCCGCCGCGCGCCCGACCGCGGCTGGACGCTTTCGCAATCGGAGACGGAGCTGGCGCTGCGCAACGCGCTGCGCTACGTGCCCGAAAAATATCACGAGCAGCTGATTCCCGAGTTCATGGAAGAGCTGCGCACGCGCGGCCGCATCTACGCCTACCGCTTCCGCCCCGCCGGGCGCATCTGGGGCCGCCCGATCGAGACCTACGAGGGCAAGTGCCTGGCCGGCAAAGCCTTTCAGGTGATGATGGACAACAATCTCGACTTCGAGACGGCGCTCTATCCCTACGAACTCGTCACCTACGGCGAGACGGGGCAGGTCTGTCAGAACTGGCTGCAGTACCGCCTGATCCAGAAGTATCTGCGCGAGCTGACCGACGACACCACGCTGGTGCTCGAAAGCGGCCATCCCGTGGGGCTGTTCGCCTCGCATCCCGGCGCGCCGCGCGTGATCCTCACCAACGGCCTGCTCGTCGGCCTGTTCGACAATCAGAAGGACTGGCACCGCGCCATGCAGCTGGGCGTCAGCAATTACGGGCAGATGACCGCCGGCGGCTGGATGTACATCGGGCCGCAGGGCATCGTACACGGCACCTTCAACACCGTGCTCAACGCCGCGCGCCTCAAGTTCGGCGTCGGCCCGCGCGACAATCTGGCCGGCATCCTTTACGTGACGTCGGGACTGGGCGGCATGAGCGGCGCGCAGCCCAAGGCCATCGAGATCGCCGGCGGCGTCGGCATCGTCGCCGAAGTCGATTATTCCCGGATCGAGACCCGCCATCGCCAGGGCTGGGTCGGCGAGATCACCGACAGCGCCGAAAAAGCCTTCCGGATGGCCCGGGAAGCTCTGGACGCCAAAAAGCCGCTTTCGATCGCCTATTACGGCAACGTCGTCACGCTGCTCGAGTACGCCGAGAGCCACCACGTCGCGATCCAGCTGCTTTCTGATCAGACCTCGTGCCACGCCGTTTACGAAGGCGGGTACTGCCCGGCGGACCTGACCTTCGAAGAGCGCACGAAAATGTTGCACGAAGATCCCGAAGAGTTCCGCAGGCGCGTCGACGCCAGTTTGCGCCGTCATTTCAGCGTGATCAAGAAACTGGTGAACCGCGGTTCCTATTTCTTCGACTACGGCAACAGCTTCATGCGCGCCATCTTCGACGCCGGCGTCACCGAGATCGCCAAGAACGGCAAGGACACCTACGAAGGTTTCATCTGGCCCAGTTACGTCGAAGACATCATGGGGCCCCATCTGTTCGACTACGGCTACGGCCCCTTCCGCTGGTGCTGCCTGAGCGGCAAACACGAAGACCTGCGCGCCACCGACGAGGCCGCCATGGCCTGCATCGACCCCGACCGCCGCAGCCAGGACTACGACAACTGGGTCTGGATCCGCGACGCCGAGAAGAACAATCTCGTCGTCGGCACGCAGTGCCGTATCCTCTACCAGGACGCCGAAGGCCGCACCAACATCGCCCTCGCGTTCAACAAGCTCGTGCGCGAGGGCAAGATCGGCCCCGTCATGCTGGGGCGCGACCACCACGACGTCTCCGGCACAGACGGCCCCTTCCGCGAAACGGCCAACGTCAAGGACGGCAGCAACATCTGCGCCGATATGGCCACCAACACCTTCGCCGGCAACGCCGCCCGCGGCATGACGCTTTGCACGCTGCACAACGGCGGCGGCGTCGGCATCGGCAAGTGCATCAACGGCGGCTTCGGCCTGCTGCTCGACGGGCGCCCCGAGACCGACGCGATCATCAAGTCGGCGATGATGTGGGACGTGCTCGGCGGCGTCGCGCGCCGCGCCTGGGCCCGCTGCGAACACGCCGAAGAGGTCAGCCGCGAAGTGAACGCCAAGTATCCCGGCAAGTACCACATCACGCTGCCCTACCACGTCGACGGCGATTCGGTGCGCCGCGCGGCCGAAGCGGCCTGCGCCAAGAGAGAACATCACGAAGCCTAGGCGCTTTTCGAAAAAAACGGAACGTTAACGCAAGAGCCGCCGCGAATCCCGCGGCGGCCCGTCAAACAAAAACAATCAGGAGTGATCGCCATGAACCGTGCCAATCCCGTCGTCCTTACCGGCCGTAACCTGACCCTCGAACAACTGATCAACGTCTCGCGCTGCGGCGCTCCGGTGAAGCTTTCCGAAGAGGCCGTCGGCCTGATCAACCGGGCTTCCTCTCTGATCGAGAACTGGGTCGCCGGCAACCGCATCGTCTACGGCGTG
Organism: Pyramidobacter piscolens W5455; assembly: GCF_000177335.1. NCBI lineage: Bacteria > Thermotogati > Synergistota > Synergistia > Synergistales > Dethiosulfovibrionaceae > Pyramidobacter > Pyramidobacter piscolens. Next base: position 5,383 of record NZ_ADFP01000074.1, on the reverse strand, counting down.
ACGACGGGATTCGGCGATCTCGCCACCGTCAAGGTCGATTCCGCCCGCACCCGCCTGCTTCAGGAAAACCTGATCCGCAGCCACGCCGTCGGCGTCGGCGAACCGCTGCCCGTCGACGTGGTGCGCGCCATCATGTTGCTGCGCCTCAACGGCCTGCTTTGCGGACATTCCGGCATCACGCTGGAAACGCTGTCGCAGCTGGTCAACTTCCTCAACCTCGGCATCGCGCCCGTGGTGCCCGAGCAGGGATCCGTCGGCGCGTCGGGCGACCTCTGCCCGCTCTCGCACATCGCCGCCGCCATGCTCGGCGAGGGCGACGTGTTCCATCAGGGCCGGCGCATGACCGCGCTCGAAGCCATGAAGTTGACGGGGCTCAAACCCGTCGCTCTGCATCCCAAGGAAGGGCTGGCTCTCAACAACGGCACCGCGGCGCTCACCGGACTCGGCGCGCTGGCGCTGTACGACGCGCTGAAACTCGAAAAGAACGCCGACATCATCGGCGCCCTGTCGCTGGAAGCGCTTCACGGCGTTCCCTACGCTTTCGACGCGCGCACCCACGCGCTGCGCCCCCACAGCGGCCAGATCGCCGTGGCGCAGAATATCCGCCGCCTCATCGAAGGCAGCCAGATCATCGACAAGTACAAGGGCGCTCGCGTACAGGACGCCTATTCGCTGCGCTGCATGCCCCAGGTGCACGGCGCCAGCCGCGACGCGCTCGATTACGTGAAGTCGAAGATCGAGATCGAGATGAACTCCGTCACCGACAATCCGCTCATTTTCCCCGACGACGAGGCGGCGCTCAGCGGCGGCAACTTCCACGGCCAGCCCATCGCGCTCGCCATGGATTTCTTCGCCATCGCCGTGTCCGAGTTCGGCAGCGTCTCCGAGCGCCGCAGCGCCCGCATGGTCGACAAAAGCCTCTCCAACGGCCTGCCGCCCTTCCTGATCGACGACAGCGGCGTCAACAGCGGCTTCATGATCACCCAGTACACCCAGGCCGCCGTGGCTTCGGAGAACAAAACGCTGACTCACCCCGCCTGCGTCGACTCCATCCCCACTTCCGCCAACCAGGAAGATCACGTTTCCATGGGCTATTGGGCCTCGCTCAAGGCGACGCGCGTGCTGCGCAACGTGGAAAAGATCCTCGGCATCGAAGCCATGGCCGCCTGCCAGGGCGTCGATTTCTCGCGCCCGCTCGGGCTCGGCCGCGGCACGGAAGCCGCCTGGGAAGCCTTCCGCACGCAGATCCCCTTCCTCGAAAAAGACCGCTTCATCCACCCGCTCATGACCAAATCCATCGACTTCGTCCGCAGCGGCGCTCTGATCGAAGCCGTCGAAAGCGAGATCGGGGAGTTGTACTGATTTTCCGACAAGCCATCGTGCGCCGAAGGGGAAAAGCCGAAAGAAACCAGCGCCGTCACGGAATACCGCTTCACGAACGTCAGCAAGATCATCTCGCAGTTTATCCATCGCGGTCTCTTAATAATATACGCTGGAATGCCATTACCTTGGGAACCGTCGGAACATGCCCTATGAGCGGGAAGAAGCCGTGCTTGCTCCTTGTCCGCGAAAAGCCGAAAAAAGGGAATGGATTGTCAGGCGCTTTAACTAAGAAACAGCACAAAATATTGAATGGCAAGGGGCTATTCGCTCCCCCCGACAGCGGGACGAAAAAAGCGCCGGAAGATTTTTCTTCCGACGCCTTTTTTCGTCCCGCTGTTTTCTCGAGGGCAAACATCATTTTTCGTTACTGGTCCAACAGATATTTTTGCAGCTCTTCGCTCTTCAGGTTTGCGCCAATGCCGACGGCCAACTTGAGACGCGCCTGCAAGGGCGAAAGGAACCCGCCGTTCATGACGCCGAACTCCTTCAACTTCAGGAAGGCTCCTTCAAAAGAAGAATCCTCCATCACACAGCCCCGCAGGCAGCGCGACACGACCACCACGGGAACGCCGTCGCGCACAAGAGCCTTCAGGTAAGGGACCCAGGCGGGATAAACATGGCCGCCGCCGAAACCGGCGATGACAAGGCCGTCGATGGGATTGCCCTCGTCGCCGGTGAGCAGCTGCAAAAAACGTTCCCCGGCGCCCAGCGAGGCGTAGAGCAGCTCCACGTTGCGGGCCGGCGTGAACGGCGCGTCAAAAATTTTGCTGCGCTTGGGGGCCTGCCAGAGATGGACCTTGCCGGCGACAATGGCGCCGATGGCGCCGCGGAAATTGCCCGCGAAACCGAGACGACCGTAGTCGGCGTATTCAACGATATCGGAAGCCGCAAAAAGTTGCCCCCCGGCGCAGACCAGCACGCCCTGTCCCCACGCTTCGCGCGACAGGGCGGTGAGCAACGCCTCGTTCAGCACGGTCAGCGCGTCGCTGCCGGGGACGCCCGCCGGCGCATGAGTCGCGGCAAATATCAGCGGCTGCGGATACACCCAGAGCAAGTCGGCCAGATAAGCCATTTCCTCTACGGCATCGGAACCGCAAAAGACGACGACGGCATGAGCGCCCGCTTCGACCTGCTGGCTCAGCAGTTCGACGAGGTCGGCCGTCATGCGCACCGAATAATGACTGCTGGGCTGATGACTCCAGTCCACCAGGCGCACCGATTCCGCCAGTTCGGGCCAGATCCACGATTGGATCGTCTCCGCCGAAACCGGCTGCTGCGAGGTGACGATGCCGTCGGCCAGCCCCATGGAGATCTCGCCGCCGGCAATGACAAGCGAAATATTCTGATCTGCCATTCTCAATACCCCAGTTCTTCGCCTACGAGAACCACGTAGGACTTCTTGCCGTCAGGCATGGTCGGCGCCTGCTCCGTAATCAGCACAGCCCGGCAGATACTGTCAGGAGCGACGTTATGGCCGGGACGCGACAGCCTTTGCGCGTTGATGGGGGCCGCGAGGTTCCGCACGCGCGCGAGGGCGCCCGCCACGTCGGGACAAACCTTGTTCATGCCGACGACGTAGATCCTGTCGCCGCGGCTCCAGCACATGGCCGCCACGCGATTGCCGGCGCCGTCGACGTTGACGAGCACGCCGTCCTTGGTGATGGCGTTGGAACTGGCGAGAAAGACGTCGCACTGCGCTTCCTCAAAACGCGCCTCCAGCTTTTCTGCCGCCGTCGCCTTCGGATCCCAGTGCTGCACCACTTTGTGCCCCCGCTCCCGCAGCGCCTCGACGGCGCCGATCTCGCGGATCGTTGCGGAACCGGGAATCCCCACGCTGGCGCCGGCGGGAATCAGGGACAGGATCTTTCCCAGCGCTTCCGACGCAGTCGCGGCGTAAAAGGGAACGTGCCCCCGCCGGACCAGATGTTTCTCCATGTCAGCCGCAAGATGACGGCAGTTATCTCGCGCAGTCTCATTCATCGTCGTTTCAGTCTTCATTTTCTCCTCCAATTCGGGCTTGACGAAGCGATCACTCTGCCTCGGCCCATGGCGCAAATACATTCGTCCTTCCATATTCAAACGCGAAACAAAAAAAGATTAAAAATAGAACCGAGCTTATTTTATCATACCAGCCCCAGCAGAAAAAGAGAATTTTTTCATCCGTTGAAATGCGAAAAGCAAATTTCGCCTCTCGGCAACCGCCAAAATCATGTCGGACAAGACCGCATTGGAAGAAAACGGGGAGAGCGAGCGCATTTTTCTTTTCAGAGGCATCATGGGTCAAGCAAAACATCTTGACACCCTCGCCGCGATCGCTTATAATGCTCGCGTCGTGAAGGGAGTGAGGGCAGAGTGAGCGAGAACGAAGCGCTGGAACGCCGCGTTCAGCTTTCGCGGCTGTACGATCTCTACGGTCCCCTGCTCACGGAACGGCAGCGCCGCGTTTACGAAATGCACGAGCTCGACGACCTGTCGCTCTCGGAGATCGCCGACGAGTTGGGGATCAGCCGTCAGGGCGTCTCCGACCAGCTGCAGCGGGCGCGCGACCGCCTCGACGAGATCGAGACGCTGCTCGGCTGCGGCGAACGCTTTCGCCGCATCGAAGCCGAGGCCCGCGCCATCCGCGACGGCGAAAATCCTCAGCGGCACGCCGCGGCCATCGTCGAGGCGTGCGAAGGAAGGACGATGAACCATGTTTGACGCGCTCAAAGAACGACTGGAACGCATTTTCAGCGGCCTGCGCGGCCGCGGCAAGCTGACGGAAGAAGACGTTCAGCAGGCCCTGCGCGAAGTTCGCCGCGCCCTTCTCGAAGCCGACGTCAACTACAAAGTCGTTAAGGACCTGGTCGAAAAGATCCGCGTCCGCGCCGTCGGCGCCGACGTGCTCGGTTCCATCATGCCCGCCCAGCAAGTCTCCGCCGTCGTCTACGAAGAAATCGCCCGCATCATGGGCGAAGGCAGCCGCGGCATCGACATCTCGCCCCAGCCGCCGACGCTGGTGATGATGGTCGGCCTGCAGGGCGGCGGCAAAACGACGAGCAGCGCCAAGCTCGCCAAAAAGCTGAGCAAGAGCCACAAGCCCATGCTCGTCGCCTGCGACCTGCGCCGCCCCGCCGCAGTGGATCAGCTGCGCGTGCTGGCCGGCCAGGCCGGCGTCGCCTTCTTCGGCCCCGAAGCCGGCGAAAGCGACGTCGTCGCGCTGTCACAGCGCGCCCTCGCCTACGCCGCTTCGCATCTGATCGACGTGCTCATCTTCGACACGGCCGGACGCCTCGCCGTCGACGAAGAGATGATGGCCGAACTCGACCGCATGAAGGCGGCGCTCGCTCCGCACGAGATCCTGCTGGTCGTCGACGCCATGTCGGGACAGGAAGCCCTGAACGTGGCCGAAGCGTTCAACAACCGCCTCGGCGTCACTGGCGTCGTGCTCAGCAAGCTCGACGGCGACGCCCGCGGCGGAGCGGCCTTGGCCGTGCTGGCCGCCACCGGCGTGCCGGTCAAGTTCGCCGGCGTCGGCGAAGGGCTCGACGCCATCGAGCAGTTCGATCCCCGCCGCATGGCCGAGCGCATCATGGGCATGGGCGACATGGCCGGTCTGGTGGAAAAGATCAAGGAAGCCGCGACCGAAACCGACATCCAGCAGATGGCGCAGAGCTTCAAAAAGCAGCGCTTCACGATGGACAACCTGCTCGCGCAGTTCGCCCAGGTCGAAAAGATGGGCCCGCTCGACAAGGTGATGGAGATGCTGCCCGGCGCGGTCACCAGCAAGATGAAGGACTTGCCGCCGGAAGCGCTCGACGACAAGCGCCTGCTGCGCATGAAAGCCATCATCCAGTCGATGACGAAGGCCGAGCGCCGCGATCCCGCGATCATCAAGGGCAGCCGCCGGCGCCGCATCGCCGAAGGATCGGGCACCACGGTGCAGATGGTCAACCAGCTGCTGAAGCAGTTCGAGCAGATGAGCGAGCTGTGGAAGCGTTTCGGCAAGATGGGCAAAAAA
>NZ_ADFP01000073.1 GCF_000177335.1 Pyramidobacter piscolens W5455 | reverse complement strand
CGAAAACATGCCACACATGAGGAATACCGATTCTCTCATTAACATATTCAGGCCAGTTATCTGGGCTTAAAAGCAGAAGTCCAACCCAGATAACGATCATATACATGGTTCTCTCCAGGGTTCATTACTGAACACTCGTCCGAGAATAACGAGTGGATCTCATAAGAATATATCAGAGATAGCGAATTTTATGCTCTCTGAGAGCCACTTTCCTTACGTCCTTTTCTTAGAGGGGTCTAACTTTTTAACAGAAAATATCTCAATAACAAGACCAGATGGAAGGGTTGTTAATCTTGAGTATAATTCTGGTATATTAAATAGGTTAGATCGACTAACTGCAGCTAATTATGGAATGCCTATAAATAGTAATCTATGTATTAACAAATTTGTAAATCATAAAGACAAAAGCATTATGCTACAAGCAGCATCTATATATACTCAAGGAGATGGGAGGGAGTGGGATTCGAAAATCATGTTTGAAATAATGTTTGATATATCAACGACTTCGCTCAGAGTGTTGGGGCGTGACTTGTTTGAACAGCTTACATCTAAGTGATATTTTTTATTTTAATAAGGTTTTAATTAATGGCTAGAAATGCAACAAACAAGTTACTGCACAAAGCTAAAAAATCGAAAAGCGACGAATTTTACACTCAGTATTGTGATATTGAGAACGAACTGCAATACTACAGAGAGCACTTCT
>NZ_ADFP01000072.1 GCF_000177335.1 Pyramidobacter piscolens W5455 | reverse complement strand
CAACCGCGTGCTGGCGGAGCTGCGCCGCCTCGGCGGAACGGCGGGGACGGCCAGCGAAGGCGAGATCGTCCGCGCCCAGGCCGATCTGGCCCGCTGCGGTCTGTTCGGCCAGCCGGCGTCCTGCGTGCCGCTGGCGGTCCTGCGCCGGGCCCGAACGGCCGGCATTGTGGCGGAGGGCGAGAGCGCCGTGCTGGTGATGACGGGCGGCGGACTGAAGTACGCGGCGGCTTTTGCGGCGCACCGCCTCGAGTGGCGCGACTGCGATCTTGCCTCTTTGCCGGCGTATCTGAAATGATCCGCCCGAAACGGGGCTCGTCCCGGAAAGGCGCCTTTGATTTTTGCGGACAGGCGGAGTTTTGTCTCCCGACGTGTCAGGGAGTATAATATCCTAATCCGTTCGAAAAGAATATTTCAAAAAAAGCGAGGACTTTTTTCATGGAACAGTCGAAGAATCCCTGTCGCTTGATCCTCCTCAGCGCACTGCTCTGGGGGCTTTTTGCGCACGGCATGATGCTGCTCAATAAATTTTCGTTCCACGACGACGCCAAGCTGGGCTTCGGTCTCGGCGCCACGGTGACGTCGGGACGGTGGATGCTCGAAGTGCTGAAGCGCGTCACCGAGTTCGTTTTCGGCGGCACGCTCTACAGCCTGCCGCTTTTCAACGGCCTGTTGACGCTGATTCTGGTCGGGCTGGCGGCCTGCATGACGGCGAAGATCTTCCGGCTGCAGCGCGTTTACAGCTGCGTGCTGCTGGCGGGAGTGATGGTGGCCTTTCCGGTCGTGACGGCGATGATGGGGTACATGTACACGGTGCCCTATTACATGATCGGCCTCGACCTGGCCGTGGCCGGCGCCTGGCTGATCTGCGACGGCGACCGGCGGCACTGGTACCGGTTGCCGGCGGGGTGCGTGCTGGCGGCCTGCGCGGTGGGCGTGTATCAGTCCTGCATTCCCATCGTGCTCAGCGTCATGCTGCTGCACATGATGATGAGCCTGCATTATGACGCTTCGGCGCGGCGTTTCGATTTCTTCTGGCGGGGACTTTCCCTGGCGCTGGCTTGCGCGCTGTTCATGACGCTGTACCTGGCGGCGAACTGGCTGAGCCTGAGGGTGGCGGGCGCGCAGCTTTCCGATTACGAGAGCATCAACACGTTCGGCTTCGGCGGCTGGAGCGAGTATCTCGACCGCGCGGCGCGGGCTTACCGCGAGTTCTTTCTGCCGCCGCCGATGAAGATGCGCGACATGTATCCCACGGCGTCGCTGCGCTGGCTCTATCAGGCCGTGCTGTGGTTCGGCGTCCTGCTCGGGCTGGATCGTGCCGCTCAGCTGTTCCGTCACAAGCCGCGCCGCGGCCTCGAGTTCCTGCTGACGCTGGCGCTGCTGCCGCTGGCGGTCAACTTCATTCACGTCATGGTGGACGTGAAGATGATCCACTCGCTCATGGTTTATTCCAAAGTCTTCGTCTTCGTGGGGTTCATCTGCCTGCTGGAAAACGCCGCGCTGGACCGCCTCCATTACCCGCGCTGGATCTACCGCGGCGGCGTGCTGCTGATGTTCTGCGTGACGGTGCTGTACTGTCACTTCTCCAATATCTGCTATTTCAAGGCCAACTTTCTGCAGAACCAGGCAATCGGCTACTTCACGCGGCTGGCGACGCGCATCGAAAGCGTGCCCGGCTATTCGCCGTACCTGCCCGTGGCTTTTCTGAACGACGACGACAAACAGGATTTCAACGCGCCCGTGATCCCGGAATTCGAACGCATCCGCCTGATTCCCTACTTGTTCAACGAGAAGTCGCCGCTGATCAACAACTACGCGTGGAAGAACTTCATGCGCATGTGGTGCGATTATTCGCCGATCGTCATCGAGAACGTGAAATCCTTCGAAAAACTGCCCGAGGTGATGGCCATGCCGCGCTACCCTCTCGAAGGCTCGATCAGGGTCGTGAACGAGGCGGTCGTCGTCAAATTTTAAAGACGGCACGCGGTGCGAAAGGAGCGATAGCATGACCGAGAAGAGACGGGGAAGACGGCCGCTGTTTTCCGTGGCGGTGCCGTTTTACAACGAGCAGGAGAACCTGAGGACGTTGTACGAGCGCCTCTGCCGCGTCGTCGGCGGCGTGGGGGACTGCGACTTCGAGCTGCTTTTCGTGGACGACGGCAGCACCGATTCCTCGCTTGAAGTTGTGCGCGCCCTGACGGCGCAGGACGCCCGCGTGCGCTACCTGAGCTTTTCGCGCAACTTCGGCAAGGAGATCGCGCTGTCGGCCGCCATCGACCACGCGCGCGGCGACGGCGCCATCTTCATGGACGCCGACCTGCAGCATCCGCCGGAGCTGATCCCGAAACTGATCGAAGGCTGGTTTGAAGGCTACGACGACGTGTACGCCCAGCGCCGCACGCGCGGCGGCGAGTCGGCCTTCAAAAAACTGACGGCCAAGCTGTATTACCACGTGCTGGCGCGCTCGACGCGCATTCCCATCCAGATGGACGCCGGCGATTTTCGTCTGCTCAGCGCCCGGGCGCTGGCGGTGCTGCGTCGCATGCCCGAGCACCAGCGCAACATGAAGAGTCTGTACAGCTGGATCGGCTTCAGGAAAAAAGCCGTGCCCGTCGATCAGGAACCGCGCCTGCACGGTGCAAGCAAGTTCGGTTTCTTCCGCCTGCTCAACCTAGCGCTGGACGGCATCACCTCGTTCACGACGGCGCCGCTGCGTCTGGCCACGATTCTCGGGGCGCTCTGCGCCGCCGTGGCGCTGCTTTCGTTTTGCTGGTTCCTGATCCGCACGGCGGTGTGGGGCAATCCCGTGCCCGGCTATCCCTCGCTGTTCTGCGGCATTCTCTTCTTCGGCGGCGTGCAGCTGCTGGGGCTGGGCGTCATCGGCGAGTATCTCGGCCGCGTCTTCATGGAGACCAAAGGACGCCCGCTTTACGTCGTCGCCGAGAGCAACCTGCCCGGCGAAGCGTCGGACGAGCCGCGTCCGGAGCGCGGAGAGGCGCGGCATGACTGAGACGGAACGGGAACGATGCCGTGAAGTCGGCAGCTACCTGTTTTTCGGCGTCCTGACTACGATAGTCAACTACGTCAGCTACTACGCGCTGACGCGCTGGCTGGGTATGGGCGTGACGGCGGCGACGGCCTGGGCCTGGGCGCTGGCGGTGCTGTTCGCGTTCGTGACCAACAAGCTCTGGGTCTTCCGCAGCCGTACGCGCGGACTGGCGGCGCTGGGGCACGAGCTGGCGGCCTTCGTGGCGGCGCGCCTCTTTTCCGGCCTGCTCGACGTGGCCATGATGTGGCTGTTCGCCGAAAAGCTGGGCTGGCCGGACATGTGGGTGAAAATCGGCGACAACGTGTTCGTCACGGCGCTCAATTACGTTTTCAGCAAGCTGTGGATCTTCCGCGAGCGGGCGTGACGGAAAGCCGATGCTGATTCTTTGCTGATACTAAATTTTCAATGAAAAGGGCTCATTGAAAATGCCGCGCTTTGTGCGGCCGTGCCGCAAAAAACATGCGTCACGCGATTCCATGCGATTCTCGACGCGCCGTTGGCGCTCTGAAAAGGGCCGGAGAAACTTTGGCCTTTTAACGAAAACGAGTATGAAACGACGCGAGCGGTCCCCGGCGGCAAACAGCGGCCGGGGACCGCTTTTGCAGGGAGCGTCGGCTGATAAAAATCGGTGATTTTGTCACAAACGCGGTGATTTTTTAGAGTATAATAGGGAACACGAAACCGAATTCCGCAAAGGGGGAAGCTACCGTGGACGAAATCAAAAATCCCAGAAAGCCGCTGATTTATTATTACGTGATCGCCATGCTCGTGCTGATGCTCTTCAACCTGCTGGCCAAGCCGTGGATCATGCGCGCGCAGATCGACGAGGTGGATTACGGCACGTTCATCAGGATGACCGAAGAGAAAAAGATCGGCAAGGTCAACATCGAGGAGAATCAGATCCTCTTCACCGACGCCGAAGGCAAAAAGGTATACCGTACCGGGCCGATGGAAGACCCCGGGCGCACGGAGCGCCTCTATCAGTCGGGCGCAAAGTTCTCCAGCGAGATCGTCGAGCAGGCGTCGCCGATCGTCAGCATGCTGCTGTCGTGGGTCGTGCCGCTGCTGCTCTTCTGGGGGCTGGGGCAGTACATGCAGAAAAAGCTCATGAACCGCATGGGCGGCGACTCGATGATGTTCGGCATGGGGAAGAGCAAGGCCCGTATCTACGTCAAATCGACCGAGGGCATCAAGTTCTCCGACGTGGCCGGAGAGGACGAGGCCAAGGAGAACCTGACGGAGATCGTCGAGTATCTGCACAATCCCGGGCGCTACCGCGACATTGGCGCGAAGATGCCCAAGGGCATTCTGCTCGTCGGGCCGCCCGGCACCGGCAAGACCATGCTGGCCAAGGCAGTGGCGGGCGAGTCGAACGTGCCGTTCTTCTCCATGTCCGGCTCCGAGTTCGTGGAGATGTTCGTGGGCATGGGGGCCTCGAAAGTGCGCGATCTGTTCAAGCAGGCCAAGGAAAAAGCGCCCTGCATCGTCTTCATTGACGAGATCGACGCCATCGGCACGAAGCGCAGCGGCAACGTGATGGGCAACGACGAGCGCGAACAGACGCTTAACCAGCTGCTCACGGAGATGGACGGCTTCGAGGACAACACGGGCGTGATCATCCTCGCCGCCACGAACCGCCCCGAGTCGCTCGACCCGGCCCTGACGCGCCCCGGCCGCTTCGACCGGCGCGTGCCCGTGGAGTTGCCCGACCTGAAAGGCCGCGAGGACATCCTCAAGGTGCACGCCAAAAAGATCAAGCTCGAGTCCGGCGTCGATTTCAACAAGGTGGCGCGCATGGCTTCCGGCGCTTCCGGCGCCGAGCTGGCCAACATCGTCAACGAGGCGGCGCTGCGCGCCGTGCGCGACGGCCGCAGGGAGGCCACGCAGGCGGACCTCGAAGAGAGCATCGAAGTGGTCGTCGCCGGTTATCAGAAGAAGAACGCCATCCTCACCGACAAGGAAAAAACGATCGTCGCCTACCACGAGATCGGCCACGCCTTGGTCGCCGCCATGCAGAGCCATTCCGCGCCGGTGCAGAAGATCACGATCATCCCGCGCACGTCGGGCGCCCTCGGCTATACCATGCAGGTGGAGGAGGGCAACCATTACCTGATGAGCAAGGAAGAGCTGGAAAACAAGATCGCCACGCTCACCGGCGGCCGCGCCGCGGAGGAAGTCGTCTTCGGCTCCGTGACCACGGGCGCGTCCAACGACATCGAGCAGGCTACCAGGCTGGCCCGCGCCATGATCACGCGCTACGGCATGAGCGACGATTTCGGCATGGTGGCGCTGGAAACGGTGACCAACCAGTATCTGGGCGGCGACGCCTCGCTGGCCTGCGCGCCGGAGACGCAGTCGCTGATCGACAAGAAGGTCGTGGCGCTCGTCAAAGAGCAGCACGAAAAGGCCCGCAAAATCCTCGCCGACAGCCGCCGCACGCTTGACGAGCTGGCCAAGGTCCTTTACGAACGCGAGACCATCACCGGCGAAGAGTTCATGGAGATCCTTCACGCTGTGCCCGCGCAGTCCTGACTGAAGAAAACGCCGCGAAAAAATTCCCGGAAGGCTGTGCGCCTTTCGGGAATTTTTTTGCGCGCGCCGTGCGGCGCGTTTCGTCCGGAAAAATCGCCGAATTTTTTTTGAATCAATCGTGACTTTGATTTTCAATGACCTGTTTTAAGGTTATCAAAAGAAGCTGTATCAATCGATCTGATTAATTTTAAATGAATTAGCACTCAACGCTTGACAGTGCTAATAAGAGTGCTATAATACACTCAGAACGAAGGAGGAGGGAAGAAGCGAACGCCCTCCGGACGTTCTGGCATCGTTAATATAGAAGGCGGCCCCGCACGGGTCCGCCCGATCTCAAGGAGGAAATAAAAATGATGGTACCGAGCATTTGGAACGACAATCTGTTTGACGAACTGGACAACGTGTTCAACGATCCCTTCTTCCGCAGGGGGCCGCTGTACGGGCGCCGGGAACGGAACATGATGAAGACCGACGTGCGCGAGACGGAAAACAACTACGAAGTGGATGTCGATCTGCCCGGCTTCAGGAAGGAAAACGTCAACGTCCAGCTGCAGAACGGCTATCTGACGATCAGCGCCGCCAAACAGCACTCCAAGGAGGAGAAGGACGCCAAAGGCGCCTTTATCCGCCAGGAGCGTTACGAGGGCAGCTGCTCGCGCAGCTTCTACGTGGGCGACAACATCAAGAAGGAAGACATCAGCGCCAAGCTGGAAGACGGCATCCTGCGCCTGACCTTCCCGAAGAAGACGGAAAAGGAACTCGAACAGAGCAAGCTGATCGAAATCGAATAGGTGCTTGCGCACGCAGGCCGCCGGGATTCGCTCCCGGCGGCCTGCTGTATTTTTTGGAAAAAGGCGCTTTCGAAGCGGCATTTTCGATGAACGTCGTGCGGGCGATTGTTCATGAATGCCATGCAACCGGTTTCACATTTTCTGTGCTATAATTCCGGCAGGATCAAAATTCACCCGGAGGTGTTTGTGTGATGGCTCGAAAAGAACTGGTGTATGGAGTGGACGACGTCCCGTCTCTGCCGATTTTGCTGCTGGCGGGGGCGCAGCATGTGCTCACGCTGTTCGGAGCGACGACGCTGGTGCCGCTGATCTTCGGCCCGGCGATGGGGATGACGCCGGCGCAGATCGGATTTTTCATTTCCTGCGTGTATTTCGCCATGGGGGTGTGCACGCTGATCCAGACCAGCCCGTTCGGTTCCGGGCTGCCGATCGTGCAGGGTTCGAGCTTCAGCTTCATCCCGCCGATCATGACGATCGTCGGCGTTTATTCGGCGCAGGGCACGAGCGTGATCCTGCAGTACATCGGCGGGGCGCTGATCTCCGGCGGCGTGTGCCTGGTGCTGCTGGGGCAGTTCGGGCTGATCGGCCGGATCCGCCGCTTCGTCGGCCCGATCACGGTGGGCACGACGATCATGGCCATCGGTTTTTCGCTGGCGGGCACGGCGATCAGCGGCAACGCCGCCGGGTACTGGCCGGCGTCGCTGGCGGTGGTGGCGCTGATTTTCCTGTTCGGTCTGGGCGTGAAGGGGCGTTACGTCAACATCTTTTCGGTCCTTCTGAGCGTGGTGATCGTCTGGGGCGTCTGCTTCGCGCTGAGCCGGGCCGGCATGTTCCAGCCGGGGCATCCCGTTTATATCAGTCTTGACAACGTGAACGCGGCCAAGTGGTTCCAGTTCACCGGCTTCATGCCCTGGGGCATGCCGAAGTTCAGCACGGTGGCGTTCGGCGCGATCCTGGCGGGGTTCTTCTCGGTCATTCTCGAAAGCATCGGCGACTACTTCAACGTCTGCAACGCGGCCGGGCTGCCCGATCCGACGGAGCAGCAGATCAGCCGGGGCATCCGCGCCGAGGGGCTGGGCTGCATCTTCGGCGGCCTGACGGGTGCGGTGGCCTGCACGAGCTATACCGAGAACATCGGCCTGATCGGCCTGACGGGCGTGGCTTCGCGCTGGGTGGTACGCGTCGGCGCGATCCTGCTGATCGGCATGAGCATGGTCGGCAAGTTCGGCGCGCTGGTGGCCACGCTGCCAGGGCCGATCATCGGCGGCTGCTACATCGCCCTGTTCGGCACGATCGGCGCGCTCGGCATCCAGGCGCTGACCCGCGCCGACATGCAGAAGCAGCGCAACGTGATGATCGTCGGCTTCTCTTTCCTGATGGCGCTGGGGCTGCCTGGCTGGGTGGAGGCGCAGAAGGAACTGTTCTTCGGCTGGGGCATTCCCGGACAGATCCTCTGGGCGATCGGCAAGACGTCGATGGCGGTGGCGGGCGTTTCGGCCTGTCTGCTGGACAATCTCATCCCCGGCACGCGCGAGGAGCGCGGCTTCAGGGACTGATCGCGATTTGACAAGGCCTTGTTGAACATGCTGCGCCGAAACCGTGCGGTAAAAAACATGCGGCGAATCCATGCGTTATTCGCGCGGGGGCGCTGTTAAAAGGCAAAATGAAAAACGGTACCGGCACGACGTAAAACGCGGCGCAAAACGGCAAAAGCTTTTTCGCGCCGCGTTTTTGTTCAAAGAAAACCTCCGGCTATGCCGGGGGTTTTCTTTGAACAAAAATAGCGACCATTGTTTTGATGGTCGCTATTATAAGAAAAAACTATAGTTTTGTATAGGAATAAGAAATTGATTTTACGTCGTACACACTTGTGCCAGTGCATTTGAAAAGAGAAGGGTTGAAAACTGCTAAATTAGCGCCATTTTTACACATCGTGCTTATGTATTCGATTCCATCATATCCTCTGCTGCGTATATAATCACTAATATACTGTGTCGGCAAATAATCGAGAGCGTTATCATTTCGCAGGGGTTTTGCAATTTCTTGTGAAATCATTTTAAGATGCTCAATGTTCATGGCATACTGTATAAAGTCAAATCCATAATCAATGCCAATAAACGGACTAATATGGTCAATACCTGCGAGGTTGATGACCTCAATGTCCTTTTGAAGTTTGAAACGACCAACTGTGACAAAGTCATATACACCTGCCCGGATTTCGTACAAGGTCGTTTCTGTTGAGTCAGAAAGATAAAGGATACTGATACCCATTGGATTTACACGTCCGCCTTTTGCCTTGTTATCTGGAGGGGCCCCCATTTCTGTTTTCATAAATCCTTTTTCGTCAGGGCATATTCGTGAGCGATACATTACTTCGCCTTTATGATGGAATTTTACAGCGCATCTCAGAAATATAAACAGCTTGTCCGTATTGATATAGTCGCCGTGAAAACGGTTCTTGCGCTTAATTCCCTCGACGAAGTCACCCCAGCAATTATTCTTTAGAATTGAGTTTTCCTCTAAATAATCAAGATTCTGACACTGCTTAATAGCAACAGGACTATCAAATAATTCTGGCTGATCTTTATATCTGTTGGCGCAAATTGTGGTGATAAGCCGATATGCTCCATCAGGTTTTAAATTAAAAATTCGGCAGTTATTGCAAAGAATGTTCTTTATAAGATCTGTCTTCTCACGTGGAAAATCGGCAGATAAATCTGATACTGGGGTATAAATATCTAACAATCCATCAAAGAGCTCTGCTATAATGGAATCTTTCCCAATTTCATATACATGGATATTATGACTCCCGCAGAAATCGCAATCGCCAGTTGTTTTGTTCCCATCTATAATTGCTTTGATTTCTGTGTCAGCAAAACAATTACTGCAGCAGAACATACGCATTACCCCTCGCTAAGAATTTACCCATCAACTCCAGGTGGTGCATCAGCGAGAGTTTTTTTACTGTCCCGAGTCCTGGATAAGACTGCTGCTCGTGATGCTGTAAAAAAGTTCGGAGACCTGAGGTCATCTCAACAGGGTGCGGACCAGCATTGTACCACGCAGCCAGCTTTGATACTGCTTCGTAGAACTTCAAAGCAGGGTTTGTGATATCCTCGTTGGAATCCGAGACAAAATGCCTAACACGTAAAGTCTTGTCAGATGTAAAATACACTATATGAATAGCTACCGCATAGGGCGCAAATCCAGCTTCAAGGTACTCATTGCCAACTACTGAATAGTCAGAAAAACCGATAAAACCATCTTCTTTATAGAATAAATGGTCGTCAGAAAAGAATTCATCTTCGCTTTCTTGATAATCTGCGTTTCTACCTTGCCTTTCGAACTTGTCATCAAGTAAAACTTTATGATGACGTACTTTACGCCTGAATACACTCTCATCCGGCATCAACACATAGCGGGGGACCTCTGTTTCGAATGTGCTCTCGTATAGTTCTAAATAATCTCGATCAGTATTGATAACAAGCAAATCCGATTTATTAACGTTTTGTTCATCCCAAAGCTCAAGCAAAACTTTTGCATTTTCCTGCATTATAAGTGACTTAATTATAGTTGAATCCTTATATTGCTCTGAAAAACGTTGCTTATACGCAGCTTCTTTTGATTGTTCTTGAACATCTTGCCAATCAGACATAAAAGTACCCACTGCGGGATTTCGTATAATCGAAATGGGATGTCCGATCTTAATAAACTCCGCCATCACATTTACAAGGGTAGGGGAGAGTTTTACAGGTTCAACAATGGGAGTAACGGAATCACCCAAGAGATTATTTGTCGCTAGCTCGCGTAGCGCAAGCAACTCGTATTGCCGGCCTCGAACATACGGGAAATACATAGATTATCCTCCATATTTTTGATTTAAAAAGCCATTGATGGCTTGCCAGTCAGATATCGATGGACTGGCAAAGTATATTAGGGATTTTAACTCGTATGGTATCTTCTTAAATTCATTAACTCTAATTCTGTTGCGCTTCTTAAGCTGCTTAAGAGCCATCCCATAGGCGCGTACAATTGGAATCTGCGAGAACTGCTTTAGGCATTCGCCATAATAGAACACCTGCGAAGCAACGGGGAGTTTGCCAAAATATTGTAACAAGATGTTTTCATACTCGCGTTTGTGCAGTATCTTGAAAATGGCTGTATGATCAAGTTGTGAGTTATTTTCTTCTGGTTCTTTCCGCAATTTTGTGCTGATTGTGTTCTGGGGAGTAAGCACATAAATACCTACCTGTGTACCTTGGAGAATATTCACTGCACGTTCATATTGGCTTTCTGACGTAACAACACATACATGATTAAAAGCCTTAAAATAATCTCGCAACTGAGTGCCAAGACGATCAAAGGAGTCAAGATCTGTCTTTATCTCATATACAACTGCTTTGCCGTTAATTAAAATAAAATCAGCTTTCGATTTGCAAATTGGAACTTGTGTCAATGCTGTTGTAGTATTTACGCTGTGCTTCCCAAGCAAAAGTTTGTTGAGTAACGTGTTTTGATAGAAATATTCATTGCGGTAGGCTTTTGACATAAACTTATATATTTCACTTATCAAGGCTCCGTTGTCTCTGTTCCCCGGGGCACTTACAAAACGTTGAATTACGGCTCCATAAGTGGTATCGTTAAAATTAGAATTAACCATGCTAAAGAGAAAATTTTGGGTAAAGAACCGATTTAAGATTAGATTATTTTCTGTCAAATCATGCCCCTCCCTTCGATTTAGTTACAACTACATTTTATTGTATCATATCAGTCAAGCTCTTGGTTTTCTGGTTATATCGGGGCCCAGGACAATCGTTTACGAAACAAGCAAGCCCGTAGGCACCAGCCCCAAGACCTGCAGAGCCGTAGGGATGCCAAGCCCGCAGAGCTTTCGTTTGCTCCTCATCCCGCATTTGCACGTGCTGCAGGTCTTCAGCATCTGTAAGGCGAGTTTCCGCAGAATATTCATCACTTCGGCCGCGTTCTTCGCTCTCGCTCGCCAGTCTTCAAGTCCTTCGAACCAGCTCAGGTCGTTGGAGAGGTAACATTCTCTTCTCTCGATGCGCCCATGATCCTTCTCCAGGGTGCTGGCATACTGTCCTTTGGCTTTGAGTTCTCTTGTGCTTCTGTCCTGCAGTTCGCTGTGCAGGTGCCAGATGATGTCGTCGCGCAGTTTCTTTTGATTGCCTTTGACGGCGAGGACGTAATCGCCTCCCTTTTCGATGATCTTGGCGGCGATGTTCTTCTGCGTTCCCATGGCGTCGATGGTGACGACGGTGTCTTTGACCTGAAAGAGTTCCAGCAGTTCGGGGATGGCTGTGATCTCGTTGCTCTTTTCGTCGGTTTTGATCTGTCCGAGGACTAACTGCATTCGACTGGCAAAGGCGGTGAGCACATGACTGGCGTTCTGTTCGGCACTGCCGCTGCGGCATATGGTCTTGCCGTCGATGGCGACGGTCATGCCCTTGCTCTCCACCAGCTTGCCCAGGTGGACGTACAGCTCGCTCATCCAGGCGCTGAAGCGTTCGGACAACACGCGGGGATCGAGGCGGCTCAACACCTTGCCAAACGTATCGTGAGAAGGGGTGCCGTGGCGGAAGTCGCAGAACGGCGCCAGATATTTCTTCTGATGATCGACAAACATGGCCATTTCCGTGGAGGTATCCATGTTGCAGATCACGGCCAGCACGCTGACCAGAAGGATATTCTGGAGCCGATAGTGGATCGCGTTGCCTGTGCGGAAGTCTTCGATTTCTGCCAGCAGTTCCAGAAATGTCTGGTTCATTCTCGTGCCTCCTGTCGGTGTTTTGGGGCGTTTTCGGTGTTTCTTTGTATTCTACCGCAGGGAAGGTTGCTTGAGATTAAGAGAGACGTGCTCTTCTGGGGGACGTTCTTTCCTCACGGGCTTAGCGATTGTCCTGGTATGGGGGATGCCCGTGGTGTCGGACGGGGAATAGTTTCGTGAAGAAGAAAAGAGACATAATAACACAATATGAAATGTCCTGTTTTTCAAAGGCTTTTAGGCACAAGCCATAAAGGTTTGTGCAGGGATAGGGGCGTTTTTTTGCAGTTTCAAGTCCCTGGAATCAGCTAGAGGGATATGCTCCTCGGGGCAATCCTCTTCCTTTGTCATGCCGTAAATTTTAGGTGTCGAAGCATTTTCACACATATTATACGTGCTATTTGCTCCGACCTTTGTGGCTTTATAATAAATGTTAGTGGAAGGCAAACGATAATCGCTTGCCTCCCACTAACATTTATTATAAAGCCTTTTTACCTTGCGAGCAGGCGGGCCGATGAGGCGTATTCGCGCGCGAACGCGGCGAAATCCATATCGAGCCCGCGGATCTTGCGCAGGATGCGCGCGAAGAGCTGGACGCAATAGCGGCAGTCGGCCAGCGCGCGGTGGTGCCCGCCGGCGTCGAAGTCGAAGAAGCGGCTCAGGCTTTCCAGGCTGTAGCTGTTCAGCCCGGGAAAGGCTTGCCGGCTCAGCCTGAGCGTGTCGAAGACGGCGGGGCTGTCCCATTGGAGGCGCTGCCGCCGCACGACGGGGTTGAGAAAGCTCATGTCGAACGGCGCGTTGTGCAGCACCAGCGGCGACGGTCCCACGAAGCTTACGAGCGCGGCGACGGCGTCGGCGGCGCTGGGCTGGCCGCGGACCATGGCGTCGTCGATGCCGTGGATGGCGGAGACATCGCGCGGGATGGGACGCCCGGGATCGACCAGCATTTGGAAAGACCGCTGCGAACCGTCGGGAAAGATTTTCAGCGCGGCGATCTCGACGATGCCGCAAAAGGCGGGACTCAATCCGGTGGTTTCGATGTCGAGGGCGGTAAAGCCCGTCCCGGCGATGGAGAGAGGCATGGCACGCCTCCTTTCTGTTCGGTAGAAGCGGACGGCCCGAAAAGAACCGTCCGACGAGAAAAAGTCTAGTGCAAAAGCGCGCGCTCTGTCAAGAGCCCGCGACAGAGTTCGAAAAAGCGAAGGTCCCGGGGAATGGATTTTCCATCCGGGACCTTCGCTTTTTTGAAAATCTGTACCGCCGGCTTTCAGGAACGTTCCGGCGACGGCTTGCGCCGCGCAGCGGCGCTTTGTTTGAGCGCCGGCGTCAGCGCTTCGACGGGGCAGGCGTGAACGCAGCGGCCGCAGCGGATGCATTCCGCGCCGTTGGTGCCGTGCGGCAGCTTCAGCGTCATCGGACAGACCGCGGCGCAGCGCCCGCAGGCGACGCACTTTTTCTCGTCGAAACCGTAGCGGAACAGGGCGATGCGGTTGAAGAAGCCGTAAAAAGCGCCCAAGGGGCACAGATATTTGCAGAAAGGGCGAAACGACTTCATCGACAGGACGATGATCGCAACCAGCAGCGCGCTTTTCCACGTGAACAGCCAGCCGGCCGCGCCGCGCAGTTTTTCGTTCAGGCTCAGCAGCGTCCAGCCGCCCATCAGCGTGCCTGAGGGGCAAATGTACTTGCAGAACCACGGATAGCTGACGCCGGTCAGATCGTCGCGCGCGAAAAGCGGCAGGATGACGACGAACAGCGCCAGCACGACGTATTTCAGCCGCCTCAGGGCGCGGTCGCCGGGCAGGTCGAGCCGCTTGCGCCCGAGCGGGATCTTGTACAGCAGATCCTGCACCAGCCCGAACGGGCAGAGCCAGCCGCATACGAAGCGTCCCAAAAGCGCCCCGAACGCGAACAGAAACCCCGCGACGTACAGCGGCAGCCGCGGCTCGAACCCCGTCAGCATGGCCTGGAAGGAGCCGATCGGGCAGGCTCCCAGCGCGCCCGGGCAGGAATAGCAGTTCAGCCCGGGGACGCAGATGTTTTTCAGCGGCCCTGTGTAGATCTTGCCTCTCAGAAAGCCCGCCAGATAACCGTTGGTGACCGCCGTCCACAACAGCTGGACGGCCTGCCGCAGCCGCCCGCTCTTTTCCCGGCCGCTAGCCAATGCCCACGCACTCCAGACAGATCTTGACGGCTTTCTGGAACACGGCGAAGTTCTCGCCGCGCCACAGTCCGGCGGCGATCAGGACGGCTCCGGCGAGCAGGCACGCCCAGCCCGCACCGTATCTTTTCATTATTTGGGCTTCGCCAGCATTTCGCGGATGATCTCCCGCCACTGCGCGGCGCTCCGCGCGCCCGTCACCTCGCCGACGATCTCGCCGCGCCCGTTCACGAAAAACGTCTGCGGGATGGCGCTGAAGTCGCCGAGATATTGCGCCAGACCATCGTCGAGCAGCAGATGGAGGTAATCGGCGCCGGTGCGCTCGACCAGGTTCTGCGCCTTTTGGATCTGCGTCTCGCTGCGGCTGCCGGTCATGTCGAACCAGTCGTAGAGCAGGCCGATGATCTGCACGCCTTCGGGGGCCATTTCCTTCGCCAGCCGGCCGAGGTCGGGCATCTCGTGCAGGCAGGGCGGGCAGAACGTGCCCCAGACGTTGAACATCGTCAGCGACGCCTGCTGGAAGATCGCCTCGTCGTGAGGCTTCCCGTCCAGAGCCGCGGCCTTGAACGCTCCGATCTTTTTCGCCGCGAAAGCGGACGAGGCCATCGTCGCCAGAATCGTTACGACAAGCAAAAACTTTTTCATCATTCCGTTTCAATCCTTTCCGTTGTGGAGCGCGCCCGGCATTCCGCCAGCAGCGCTTCCTGTTCCATGTCGGCGCGGATGCCGAACCGCGTCAGGACAAAATCGTAGCGCGTCGGGTCGCACGGCGACAGGCGCGCAAAAGCGCGCGTCGCCTCCAACGCCGTCTTCAGGTCGGCCGCTTTGCGCCGCGTGAAGCGCAGCGAGCGGCACACCGCGTACATGTGCGTGTCCAGCGGCACGATCAGCTCGGCGGGGTCGAGGCCGCTCCAGCCGCCCGGGTCCACTTCGTCGCGGCGGACGAGCCAGCGCAGCATCAGAAAATGCCGCTTGCAGGCGCTGCCGCGCTGCGGACGGCTGAGCAGGCTGCTGGGGCGCCCGTTTTCCAGTTCGGCGACGAGGGAATCGAGCGCGCCCGTAAGCGAACCGCATTCCCTCCGGGCCGAGAGGAGACGGCCGCCGAGACTGCCCCAGCGGGAGACGACGCGCCTTGCGCCGCCCAACAGCGCCGCGACGTCGGCTCCGTCGGTGAAGCGGTGCCGGAACGACGCGAAAACGTCGCGCCAGTGTTCTTCGCCGTACCGTTCCACGGCCGCCCGCGGCGACGGGCCGAGCGCCTCGAGCACGGCCCCGACGCTTTTGAGGATCGTCGCCACGCGTCCGTAGGCCAGCGACGAGGCGACGAGCGCCGCGATCTCGCGGTCTTCGGGCGCTTCGTAGCGGTAAAGGAACTGCAGCGGGTCGGGCGAGACAAGCTCGCGCCGGTTGCAGCGTTCGTACAATTCCTCGAGATACAGCGCCAGTCTCTTGTGCCGCGGCGTCATGACGTCATCTCCTCATGATTTCCGAGTCATTATATCATAATTCCGCCGGCCGGAAAACGCGCCGAAAATCCGCGCGCTGTCCCCAGTATAGAGGAAGCGAGTCTCACGTTCCGTGACAAAGTTACGGAGGGAAAAATCCGCCGTCAGTCGAACAGGTAGCGGCCGCATTTGAGACAATACTTTTTGCGGTCGCCGAAGGCGCAGTTTTGGCACAGCACGGCGGGAACGCCTTTGCCGAACGTGTAGGCGCCGCATTTGACGCAGTACTTCCAGCGCTCGCCGAAGCCGCAGTTTTCGCATAGCCGCGCCGGGACGCCTTTGCCGAACGTGTAGGCGCCGCACTTGATGCAGTAATTGCGGCGGTCGCCGAAGGCGCAGTTCGTGCAGAGCTGGGCGACGGAGCCGCGTCCATGAGCGGCGGGGGCCGCGAGCGCGAGAGCTGCGAGACAGAGCAAAATCGCTTTGCGCATGAACGGAACCTCCTTTCCCTTTACAGTCCGAGAACCCTGTCGATCTCGGCGCGGCGGGCGTCGAGCTTGGCGCGCGCGCTCGCCTCGTCCGTGTCTTTGACGGAATAGTAGATTTTGATCTTCGGCTCGGTGCCGGAAGGGCGCACGGCGAACCACGAGCCGTCGGCGCAGAGGAACTTCATCACGTTCTCGCGCGGCAGTCCGTCGAGCCCCTGCGCGTAGTCAAGCGTTTCCGCGATGTCTTCGAAGCGCGCGCCGCCGCGCAGTCGTGCCATCATCGCGGCGATGCGCCCGGCGCCGTCCTTGCCCTTGAGCGTGTGCGAGTCCTGAGCGTCGAGGTAGTAGCCGAAGCGCGCGTACAGGCCGTTCAGCTCGTCGATCAGCGTGCGCCCCTGCGACTTGGCCGCGGCCGCCATCTCGCAGATCAGCATGGCCGCGACGACGGCGTCTTTGTCCTGGGCGTGCGTGCCGGCCAGGTAGCCGTAGCTTTCCTCGTAGCCGAACAGGAACTCGCGCTCGCCGCTGCGCGCGAACTCGGTGATCTTCTCGCCGATGTACTTGAAGCCCGTCAGCGTGCGCAGCACGGTCACGCCGCGGCTCTGCGCCACGCGGGCTCCCAGCTCGCCGGTGACGATCGTGGTGATCATCGTCGACTTGGGCGTGAGGGCGCGGTGCGAGAGCACGAAGTCGGCCAGCAGCGCGCCGATCTGGTTGCCCGAAAGCAGCCGGAACTCGCCGCCCGCGGCGACGGCGCAGCCAATGCGGTCGCAGTCGGGATCGGTGCCGATGACGACGTCCGCGCCGATACGGCGGGCCAGCTCGATGCCCAGCGAAAGCGTGCTGCGCTCCTCGGGATTGGGCGCCGCGACGGTGGGAAAATCGCCGTCGGGCCGTTCCTGCTCGGCGACGACCCGCACGTCGGTGAAGCCGCAGCGTTTCAGGATGGCGCGCACCGGCAGGTTGCCCGAACCGTGCAGCGGCGTGTAGACCACTTTCAGCGTGCCCGCGTTCCGCTGCGGCACCGACTGGCACTGCACGGCGTCGAGAAAAGCCTCGACGGTCTCCTGCCCGATCCAGGCGATCAGCTTCTCGTCGCCGGAGGGGATCTGCGAGAGGTCGGCGGCCTCCACGTATTCCGTCAGTTTGGCGGCGGGGGCGGGGCAGAGCTGGCAGCCGTGCTCGTCGTAAACTTTGTAGCCGTTGTATTCTTTCGGGTTGTGACTGGCGGTGATGACCACGCCGGCGGCGGCTTTGTGGTGCTTGACGGCGAACGACAGCGCGGGCACCGGCTCGAGCTGCCGGAAAATCTTCACCGGCACGCCGCAGGCGGAAAGCACGCGCGCCGTTTCCAGCGCGAATTCCGGCGAGCGGTGGCGCGAATCGTAGGCGACAACGACGCCGCGCCGCCAGTCCGCGATTTCCGCCTTGAGATAGCGCGCCAGCCCCAGCGTGGCCTTGCCGACGGTGCAGCGGTTGAAGCGGTTCGTGCCCGCGCCCATGACGCCGCGCATGCCGGCGGTTCCGAATTCGAGGTCGCGATAGAAGCGGTCTTCGATCTCCTTCTCGTCGCTCAGCGCCGCCAGCTCGCGCCGCGACGCCTCGTCGAGCCACGAAGCGCCAAGCCATTGTTCGTATCGTTCGCGATAAGTCATGGGCAGTCCTCCGTCGGTTTAAGATTTTGCAACGGCGGCATATGGTTCACATGGAACATGTGCCTTCGCCGCGCAAAAAGAGATTCACGTTTCCAACCTGATTTTAATTGAACGGCGTCGGCCCCGCAAGTTGCGGAAAACCACAAATCGGAAACGGGGCGATACAAAACAGCCCGCGCGAATAAATTTGCGCGGGCTGGAAATTTATTCTGATTCAGCGGCACACGTCCAACGCCAGTCCGGCCAGCGCGGCGACGCCGTAGGCGAAGGCGCTTTCGTCGACTTTGAAACAGGACGAATGGAGCGGCGCGTTATCCTTGTCCCTGAAGCCGACGCCGAGACGGAACATGACGCCGGGAACTCGTTCGGTGAAAAAGGCGAAATCCTCGCCGCCCATGGAGCAGTTCTCGAAGGCGACGATGCGGTCTTTGCCGACGACGCGCTCGGCCACGGAGACGAGCCGGTCGAACATGCCGTCGTCGTTGACCAGCGCCGGCGTGCCTTCGCGGATCTCCACCCCGGCGCAGGCGCGCAGCGCTTCGGCCGTCAATCTGGCGACGCGCGGGATGGCTTCGAACAGGTGTTCCCGCACCCGGGAGCGGACCGTGCGGATCGTGCCCGTCATCTTCACGTCGGGGGCGATGATGTTGCTCCTGACGCCGCCGTGGATCGTGCCGATCGTGACCACCGCCGAGTCCTGCGGCGCCACCTCGCGGCTGACTAGCTGCTGCAGGGCCGTGATCACCTGGGCGCCGACGGCGATCGGGTCGATGCACAGCTCCGGATAGGCGCCGTGTCCCTGCCGGCCGATGACGTCCAGCGAGAAACTGTCGGACGAGGCGTTGAACGCGCCGCGGCGCACGCCCAGCGTTCCGGCGGGAATGCCGGGAAAAACGTGCAGCGCCGCCACGCAGGCGGGCGGATCCTTTTCGTCCAGCTCGCCCGCGGCGATCATCTCCTTGGCGCCCCGGCCGGTCTCTTCGGCGGGCTGGAAGAAAAATTTCACCGCGCCGCGGATCCGGTCGCGCACGCCGCACAGCACCTTGGCCGCGCCCAGCAGCACCGCCGTGTGAACGTCGTGACCGCAGGCGTGCATCACGTTTTCGTGTTGCGATTTGAACTCCACGTCGGTCAGCTCCGGTACGGGCAGCGCGTCCATGTCGGCGCGCAGGCCGAAGACCGGGCCGGGCCGAACGCCCCTGACCAGCGCTACGACCCCCGTTTTGCCGGCGCGGCGCACCTCGTCCGCGCCCATCTCGCGCAGCATCCTTTCCACGAACGCCGACGTTTCCACTTCCTGACCGCTCAGCTCCGGATGGGCGTGAAGATGATGGCGCCACGCCGTCACGTCGCCGACGACCGACGAAGCCAGTTTCAAAAGATCCATCGTTTATGCCTCCCTGTCATGTTCCATGCAATGGAAAAGCGGAAAAACAACTTTGCCGGGACGTTTTTCCGCTTTCATTCGCTCGCATTTACCAGCCGAAGATCTGCATCAGCGTGACCGTAATGCTGCCCATGAGGAGCTGGACAAGCAGCATGGGCAGGAACCAGCGCACGTACTTGCCGTAGGCGATCCCCGCCAGGCCGAGGACGCCCATGAGCACGCCCGAGGTGGGGATGAAGCAGTTCGTGAATCCGTCGCCGAACTGGAACGCCTGCACGGCCACCTGGCGGCTGATGTTGCTCAGATCGGCCACGGGCACCATGATCGGCATGACTGTGACCGCCTGGCCGGAGCCGGAGGGAATGAAGAAGTTGATGATCACGTTGGCCAGGAACATCAGGTTGGCCCCCGCGACGGCGCTGACTTTGCCGATGGGCATGGACAGGTAGTAGACGATGGTGTGGATGATCTTGCCGTCCGTCATGACCACCGAGATGGCGCGGGCGAAAACGATCACGAAAGCGGCGTACGTCAGACTGGACATACCCTTGGTAAAGGCCTTGAACGTCTGATTCAATCCCAGCCCGCCGATGAATCCGGAAGTCAGCCCCATGATCAGGAAAACGGTGGAGTAGTGGGAGATGCCCCATTTCCAGTTCAGCGAGCCGTAAATGATGAAGCCGAAACTGAGCACCACGATCAGCGCGCAGACCGACTGCCGCCAGGTCATCTTCGCGTTGGCCGCGAGAACGCCCGCGTCTTCCGCTTGCGCCGGCGCGTTCGGATCGTAGACGAGGCTCTTCGCGGGATCTTTTTTGATGCGCCTGATGTAGATCAGCACGAAGGCGATCGTCAGCGCGATGTTGAGAACGTGCAGCACCACGCGGATGCCGAAGCCCGAGGTGATGGGCAGGCCGGCGATCTCGTTGGCGATGCCGACCGTGAACATGTTGGCCCAGCCCACGTTGAAGCCGGCATAGGAAGCCAGATACATCATGGCGAAGCCGACCACGGCGTCGTAGCCGAGGCTCTTGGCCAGCAGCACGCCGACGGGGATCAGGGCGATGACGGGATTGGCGAAAACCCCCACGGCGCCGCCGATCGACATGGCGATCATGATGACGACCACGGCCCAGATCTCCTTGCCCTTCAGCATGCCGACGATGCGTCCCATGCCGGCGCGGATCGTGCCGGTCTGTTCGATCACTTCGACGGCGCCGCCGATGAAGAACACCATCGACATCATCACGGCCGACTGGATCATGCCCTTGGTGACGGCGTTGAAGATGTCCCACAGCCCCTGGGGATTGCTTGCCACCTGATGATAGGAATCGGCGATGACTCGCTTGGTCTGCGGATCGACGTCGTACACGCCGGCGGGGATGATCCACGTCAGCGTCGCCATCACGGCCGTGAGGACAAACATGAGCGCGAACGTGTGAGGAAGCTTGAGCGCTTTGTTCTGGACTGCCATTGCGATCCCTCCTGAAAATGATATAAGACCAAAGGGTTTGTTTCGGTAAATTACCATAACCGCCTGAGTTGGGCAAGTACAAGAAGAATAAATAAGTTTAATTTTCTGAAAAAACGGCGAGGGCGATCTTCCGCCGATGTCACCGTCGGGAACGCACCATTTCCAGATGTGCGCTCGGCGAGAAACAGCCTGAGAAGAAGCGCGGCTCGTCGGATTTTTTTTCGACCGTTCGAAAAAAGCTTTTATGCGCGTTTTCCGCGGAGCCACCGCGTCGTTGGCACTGGCGTTTTGTCTGTAATGTCGGACATTTTCGCGAAAATGCCCATGGCAGATCTGACCGACTTTCTCTAATATAGGCACAAAATATATTTCCCCATCCCATGGCGAATATATTTCAAGCGGTGTGCTGTAAGGGCGGCGCCCGCTATTCCAAAGAAAAAAGAGGGGTGTTGTTATGAAAGGCTACGCGATGCTCAAAATCGGCGAAGTCGGCTGGATCGAGAAGGACTGTCCGGTTTGCGGTCCGATGGACGCGATCTGCAAACCGCTTGCGTTGGCGATCTGCACTTCGGACGTCCATACGGTTTGGGAAGGGGCCATCGGCGAACGGCACAACATGATTCTCGGCCACGAAGGCTGCGCCGAGGTCGTGGAAGTCGGCTCGCTGGTCAAGGATTTCAAGCCCGGTGACCGCGTGCTCGTGCCCGCGATCACGCCCGACTGGAACTCCCTTGAGGCCCAGGGCGGCTATCCCATGCATTCCGGCGGCATGCTCGCCGGCTGGAAATTCTCCAACTTCAAAGACGGCGTTTTTTCCGAGTACTTCCACGTCAACGACGCCGACGGCAATCTGGCCCTGATCCCCGAGGGCATCAACACCGTCGACGCCTGCATGCTTTCCGACATGGTCCCGACGGGATTCCACGGCGTCGAATTGGCCGACGTGCAGTTCGGCGACATCGTCCTGGTCATCGGCATCGGCCCGGTTGGCCTGATGGCCGTGGCCGGCGCCAACATGCGCGGCGCTTCGCGGATCATCGCCGTCGGCACGCGCCCGGTCTGCGTCGCCGCCGCCAAGAAGTACGGCGCTACCGACTTCATCAGCTACAAGAAAGGACCGATCGAGGAACAGGTCTTGGAGCTCACCGGCGGCAAGGGCGTGGACCGCGTCGTCATCGCCGGCGGCTCTGTGGAGTCGTTCGAGCCGGCCGTCAAATCCCTCAAGCCCGGCGGCAAGATCGGCAACGTCAACTACCTGGGCAGCGGCACCTACATCAACATTCCCCGCGTCGAGTGGGGCGTAGGCATGGGCCACAAGCAGATCAACGGCGGCCTGATGCCCGGCGGCCGTCTGCGCATGGAAAAGCTCGCCCGCCTGATCACCTCCGGCAAGCTGGACGTCGCGCCGCTGTCGACCCACGTCTTCGAAGGCTGGGAACATCTGCCCGAAGCGCTGCAGCTCATGAAGGACAAGCCCGCGGAGCTGATCAAGCCGGTCGTCAAGATCTCCGACTGACGGGACATCGCAAAAAAACAGGCCTGAGCTCGAAATTCAGGCCTGTTTTTTGCCGTGCGGAGGTGAAAACGTGAAAATACTGGTCATCTCCGGCTTTTTGGGAGCCGGAAAAACGACGTTCATCAAGGAATTGATCCGACGCACGGGCAAGAACGTCGTCGTCATGGAGAACGAATACGGCGAGGTGAACCTGGACAGCCAGGAGATCTCGCAGACGTCCGACGTCGACATCCTCGAGTTCGCCGAAGGCTGCATCTGCTGTTCCATGAAGGACGGCTTCGCCTCGTCGCTGCTGACGATCTCGTCCTCGCTGGATCCCGAGTGCCTTGTCGTCGAGCCGACGGGGATCGGCAAGCTGAGCAGCATCCTGGCGACGGCCAAAAAATACGAGTACGAGCGGATCAGCCTGCTCCGCCCGGTGACGATCGTGACGCCGCAGAGCTTTTACCGGTATCGGCGCGAGCATCCCGACATTTATCTCGATCAGATCGAAAATGCTTCGCGGATCGTCTTTTCCAAAGTCGAGAACGAATCGGCCGACGTTCTCGAAAAGATCGCCGCCGAGATCCGCGCGCTCAACCCGCGGGCCGAGCTCGTATGCCGCCATTACACGCAGCAGGATGACGCGTGGTGGAACGGGCTGCTGGAGGAAAAGCGCGGCGCGGAATGTTCCATGTGGAACACGGCAGCCGAAAGCGCCGCCCGCGCCTCGAAAATCCACGAATGCACGTTTGCCGAGGCACGCCTGCGCAATCCGGCGGAACTGATCGTCCTTTTGGAAGACGTGGTCCGCGGCGAACTGGGCGACATCAGCCGGGCCAAAGGCGTTCTGCAGTGCGGCGGCGAATGGCTGCGTTTCGACGCCGCCGATTCGCGCTACTGCGTGACCGGCGCCGAAGGCTACGCGCAGGAAACGCAGTGCGTCTTCATCGGCCGCACCGTCAAAAGACGGGCCCTTTTCGACCGACTGAACGCCGGAACATCCTGTGCGGCTGAGACGTGACGAAAGACAGACACAATCTGCCGCCGCGGCGCGAAGAAGACCGAAGAGCCGCTTCGCGGCAAAAACACGAGGACGGATTACCGGGATAAAAACCGGTCATCCGTCCTCGTGTTTTCATACTGTCTCAGCGATGTGCTTCCTTTGCGTCGTGGCGGTGGATTTTGCTTTCAGGACGGCTCATTCAGCGATGGCACGTCTAAAATTCTTCGTCATCCTCGCGCCGCGAGCCGCAGCGGGCGCAGCCGCCCTCGCAGGCGGGCGCCAGGATCGCCGTCAGGGCGGCGGGCAGCACCATGTTGGCGACGCCGTAGAGGTCGACGATCACTTCGTCGTTGATGAAGCTCT